>CAIYUV010000082.1 GCA_903929475.1 uncultured Spartobacteria bacterium | reverse complement strand
TGTAGCGGCCGGAGTTCATGGGCCGGCATCGTCCACGGAGCCACTCCGAAATTCAAATGCGTGACATCCATTTTCATGCGCAACTCACGCAAACTTCGCTGCTAACAAAACACCGACCGCGCATCAACCGGACACCCGTGGTCAAAACTAATAAAGTGACATTTGCATTATGCCAGTGCTTCAAATTCATTACACGAGGTTTGCGTATTTAAAATAATGCGTTGCATCGAAAAACCCCGCTCAGCGTGTGCTGAACGGGGTCTTGATTTTGCGGGTCATTGGATGATGCCCGTTTCTCGAAGAGACAGGTGTTGGGCGTTGCCGATGATGACGTGATCGCATACTGTGATTTGCAGGGTGCGACCGCAATCTGCGAGCCGCCTTGTCATGCGGATGTCGGCATCCGATGGACTCGGATCGCCGCTGGGGTGATTGTGCATGAGCACGACACCCCACGCTGCACCGATGACTGCCGCGCGAAACACTTCTCGCGGGTGTGCCATCGCTTCATTGAGCGAGCCAATGGAAACAAGGTGGTGACCTCGAATCCGCTGGCGCACGTTGAGCAAGAGCACTGCGAAACATTCACAATCCGGGTTGAAGTGCGGGGCGGTCGCGATGTGCTTGCGCCAGTATTGCACGGCATCCTCCGGCTTGATGCAGCAGGGAAGTTCGTCGGTGGCGGTTTCCCGTAGTGAGACGATCTTCCACTCGCACGCTCCCTTCGGCTTTCTACTCCGCATCACCTTCGGTTTCCACGCGAAGAGATCGAGTTGCGTCATCATGTAAGCAACGTGGCGACCTGTTCGGCTGTGAGTGCGTCGGGCTGCTGGCCTTCTTGCGCGAATTGGTGAGTCCGCACAAAGCAATGAAGCGACAACCGCTGCACTGCTTTTTCGCGACCTGCACGACCTGCATCATCCTCGTCGAACATCACCACAATGCGGTCGTCCGGCGTGACAATGCGCTGGATGAGCGCCGCCTGAACCTGCGACAGAGTGCTTCCCATCAGCGCGACCACACGACGGATGCCGTGTTGCCACAGCCAAATCGCGTCGAAGAATCCTTCGACGATATACAGCGGCGAGCCGTGCTTTTCACGCATCGCGCGGTGGAGATTGAAAACCTCCTGCGCTTTGCGAAAGCCCGGTGGCAGTTTGTATTTCGGCGTGTCCTCATCCGGCGGCGTGCCCGGCCAGCGTCCCGCGTAAGCGACAAGCTGGCCTTCGGCGTTGTGAATCGGAACGACGATGCGCCCCGTCATGCTGCCTTTGTTGCAATGGCCGATGCAAAACTCCGCGATGGTTTCCGCACTCAACCCGCGCTCCGCAAGATACGGATGCATCGGGTCGAGGTTCTGCAATGCGAACCCGAGCGGCTTGTTCGGACCGTCCTCGTCGGCATCCGTCCTTTTGGGCTTCGCTGCCTTGGGTGGACGCTCCGCTTTCGGCGGTGCGTCCGTCTTTGGCGATCCTGCCACGTCCTTTTCAGGTCGCTGCGATTTCTCCTGCGTGGGCAACTGAAACCAGTCGCACAATTTCAACGCTGCTTCGCGGAGGGTGCATCTCTCCTTGCGCGCAACGAAGTCCAGAACGTTTCCGCCACCGTTGCAGGTGCCGAAGCAATTCCAGCAGTTCTTTTCCAACGAGACGCGAAACTGCGTCCGATTCTGTCCATTGTGAAGCGGGCAAGGCCCGCTAAGGCTGTTCCCCGTGCGCTTGAACGATTCGGCAAAGCCGTAGTGTTCGAGCACCTGGAGCATGGTGACGGCAGCCTTCACCGCCTTGAAGTCCACGAATGTGGTCATGGCTATTTCCTCCTGTGAAGGTTCATGGATGGCCGCGCGACATGCGCGGCTGATTTCCATGGGGGATTATATCACACTTTCATTTTTTCTGAGATATGGATAAGTCGCTGGAGAGCCTCCTCACCGCTTGACCACATCCCCCACACGCACTACGTTTGCGCACCGATGAAAGCCGCCGCTCACAAACCGAATCGCAGGGTCGCTGGCAAGACCCGCCCGCGCATGACCCGCGAACTCGCCGAAGCGCGCGCTGTCGGCGGCGGTAATGGTAAATTCGATGGCGTCGCATTCCTTCGCACGTTGAAGAAATGATGGTCTATGGGGACACATCGTGGTGGATCGCTTGCAAGATCGCCGATGATTCCAACCACCGCGCTGCCGTTCAGATATTCGATATATTTCCAGATATTCAGGTCATCTGGACGCCATGGCAACGCGTCGAGGTCTTCAATTCGCTGCGCCAGCTTGAGCGGGCGGGAATCGTTATTGCAGGGAAAGCCCGCGAATTGATCCGTCTTCTCGAACAAGAAGTTCGCCTCGGCTACTGGCCTCATATCGAGTTCGATTGGCAGGATGCCGTTCGCACCACATGCGAACTCAGCGCTGAGCATGGTCTTTCCGTTCCCATCCGGGGGATGGATCTCTGAGGTGGACCCCGTTCTTCGGCCAGAGATGATAGAAATTAAGCTATGGCGGAAAAGCGTGTGAGTGAGTGATGACGGGATGCTTTATTGTGGTCAAGGCGGAAGGGTGTGATTTGCGGAGGTGGCTCCGATAGTTTG
>CAIYUV010000081.1 GCA_903929475.1 uncultured Spartobacteria bacterium | reverse complement strand
GACGGCGGAATACGCGGGCGTCTTCGCCCCGGGCAAGACGCCGCCGCCGTGGTGGGAAGTCATCCTCTACCGCTGGTATGACGCCACCGTCGCCGTCGCCAATTTCGCCAACCACCCCATCCTCGCCTACCACGGCAGCGAAGACAAACAGGGCCAGAGCACCGCGATCATGAAGCGCTTCGCGGAAAAGGAGCACGTGAACATCGAGGAGTTCATCGGCCCCGGCGTCGGCCACAAATACGAGCCGGAGACGAAGAAGAAGATCGCGGAGAAAATTGACGCGCTGCTCAAAAAGGAGTCCGACGAAATTCCGCGGAAGATCAGCTTAACCACCTACTCGCTTGCATATCCAAACGTTGACTGGCTTGCAATTGAACGGCTCGGAAAAAGCTGGGAGCGCGCGGACGCGAAAGCCGAACTCAAAGATAATGGAGCGCTGTCCATTCAGACAAACAATGTGGTCTCGCTTGTGAGCGGCCTGCCGGTGACGCCACTGCCGAGCGCAATAAGCGGCCCAGACCCACTTGTGTTGGATGGGCAAACATTCACAGGCAAGAATGCCCCCGGCCGATGGGATTTTCGCGCCACAAAAGTGAATGGAAAGTGGACGCTCTCCGCCCCTGAAACGGGAGGCGTTCTCGCAAAAACTCCCGCGCTTTGCGGTCCAATCGATCACGCCTTCATGGACAGCTTCGTCTTCGTGAAGCCCACCGGATCGCCACTGAACTCCAAGCTCGGCGACTGGACTCAACGCGAACTCGCGCACGCGACGAAACAGTGGCGCGCGATTTTCCGCGGCGATGCGCCGAGCGTGGACGACTCGCAGCTCACCGATGCGCAAATCAAAGACAGCAACCTCATCCTCTGGGGCGATCCCTCCTCGAACGCCGTGCTGAAAAAAATCGCCGACAAGCTGCCGGTGAAGTGGACGAAGGACGGGCTCGAATTCGGCGGGAAAAAATACGACGCGGCGACGCACATGCCGATCCTCATTTTCCCGAATCCGCTGAACCCGCGCCGCTACATCGTGCTCAACAGCGGCTTCACGTTCAGCCGCGCTTGCGCGAGCGGGACGAACTCCCTGCAGACCCCGAAGCTGCCCGACTGGGCCATCGTGGACACGACCGTTCCGCCGGATGACAAGTTCCCCGGCAAGATCGTGGACGCGGGATTCTTCGACGAGCAGTGGCGCTTCACGACGGAGAGGCCGAAGTAAGGCTTTTCAGCAGGCGAAATCGCCGCTACTTTCCCGCCATGACTGCCACGGAAAAATCCACCCTGCTGCGACTGCCCGCAGACGAGCGTGCGGAAATTGCGGAACTTTTGCTCCGCTCTTTCGATGCACCCGATCAGCCGGAGATTGACGCGGCATGGGCGCGCGAATCCGAGGAGCGCATCGCGGCATTCGAGCGCGGAGAAATCACCTCGACGGACGGCCCGACAGCGATGGCGGAACTGCGACGCCGGTTCCCGAAGTGACGCACCGTTTTCTCTCCCCGGCGCTGCGCGAACTCACCGAGGCCACCGAATATTACGAGAAGCAGCAGCCCGGCCTCGGTGCGGATTTTCTCCATGAAGTCGAGACCGCAATCATTCGCATCCAACTTCACCCCGCGGCGTGGATGCTGATGTCGCAAAATACACGCCGTTGCCGCACGCATCGTTTTCCGCATGGCGTCATCTATCAGATTCGCGACGATGAATTGCTCATTGTCTCCGTGATGGATCTCCGTCGGCATCCTGACAGTTGGCGGAACAATCTCTAATCCCGCCGCAACATCCCGGTTCTCCATCTAACGATCCACATGAAACTCACCATCGCCGCCCTCATCCTCGCTCTCTCGACTTCCGCTTTTGCGCACGATGCGAGTGCGGAGATGGCGAGGGCGGCGGATGCTTTCCTCGCTGCGTTGTCGCCGACGCAAAAGGCGCAGGCGACGTTTCCTTTCAAGGCGGAGGGGAAGGATGAGCGGACGAACTGGCACTTCATCCCGCGCGAGAGAAAGGGGCTGGCGATTAAGGAGATGTCGGAGCCGCAGCGGGTGCTGGCGCGGGCGTTGTTGCGCACGGGGCTGAGTGAGGACGGTTACAAGAAGGCGGAGGCGATTCAGGGGCTGGAGGCGATTTTGAAGGTGATGGAGGCGGGGAAAGCGGGCACGCCGGTGCGCGATACGGAGCTGTATTTTGTGAGTGTCTTTGGCGCGCCGGGCGGGAAGGAGCCGTGGGGGTGGCGCTGGGAGGGGCATCACCAGTCGTTCAATTATACGTGCGCGGGGGATGTGGCTCCCTCGATGACGCCGTCGTTTTTCGGGACGAATCCGGGCGAGGTGAAGGAGGGGCCGCAGAAGGGTCTGCGTGTGCTGGGGCAGGAGGAGGAGCTGGGTCGCACGCTGGTGAAGTCGCTGAACGATGAGCAGCGGAAGGCGGCGGTGATTTTGGCGGAGGCGCCGAAGGATGTGCTGGATTTGCCTGGGCGCAATGAGACGAAGCCGGAGGGCGTGTCCTACTCGGCGCTGAATGCGGAGCAGCAAAAGCAGCTCGTCACTTTGGTGAAGGAGTATCTTTTCCGCGCGCGCCCGGATGTGGCGGCGGAGGATTGGGCGAAGGTGGAGAAGCGCGGGCTGGAGAAGCTGTTCTTTGCGTGGGCGGGGGGATTCGAGCGCGGGGAGCCGCATTACTACCGGGTGCAGGCGGGGAGCTTTGTGCTGGAATACGACAACACGCAGAACGGGGCGAATCACGTCCACAGCGTGTGGCGCGATTTTGATCACGACTTCGGTCTCGATGTGCTCGCGGAGCACTACAAGGCCGGGCATGGGAAGTAGCGGGGCTATTCGGTGATGGTGACTTCGTCGGGCCTGCCGTTGCGGAGGCTCTTGTCGGCGCTGGCGAAGATTTTGTTCAGCGCGTCCTTGCTCGCGAGGCGATACTCGACGGTGCGTGCGTGTGTGGTGGCGGGGTAGCTTTTCACAACTTTCTTCCACGCGTCGCTGCCGCTGCGCTCGGCGGCTTCGGTGACGAGCCCTTGCACTTTACCGAACGTCGCAGCGCCGATTCCGGCGGGGCCGCTCTGCATGGCGGGTTCGATGTAGTAAAAGCGCACGGCCATCTGGCCGGTGGTGTCCACGTTCACCTCAGTGACACGCGCGGTGCCGTCCACGACATACTCGTGGCTGCTCACGCTGACCATGGAGCCGACGACGATTTCATAAGTGCCGCCGGGCAGATTCGCGCGCCAGATCGGGCGCGTGGTGTTCGGCGGCTGCTGCTGTTGTTGCTGGCCCGGCTGTTGGTTCGGTGCCGCTGCGGGCGCGGGAGCTTGTGCGAGGACGGAGGTGGAGAGGGCGAGAAGGCAGAGGAGTGTGCGCATAGATGTTTTGTTGTTGGGCAATGGGTAGTCCGTATTCTGCATTTGGCAAAGGACGAACTCGACACGATTGCGAACGATGAGGGACAAAAGTTTTGTCATGCTGCCGGACTACACTGTAATCGTCGCCGAGCATTCATGAACACCGTCAAACTCCGGCCGAACGTCGCGGGAATCCTTCGCAACAGCGAAGGGAAAATCCTGATCTGCGAACGCATTCACGTCCGCAATGCGTGGCAGTTTCCGCAGGGCGGGGTGGATGACGGCGAGACACATGAGCAGGCGCTCGTGCGTGAACTGTGGGAGGAAATCGGACTCGACCCGCAGGATTTCCGCATCATCGAAAAGCGTCACGGCTACCGCTATCTTTTCCCCGGAGGGAAAAAGAAAGGGCACCACGGAAAGGATCAGACTTACTATCTCTGCGATTTTCTGGGCGAAAACACGAAAATCAACGTGAACACCGAGCACCCCGAATTCCGCGGGTGGAAGTGGATTTTTCCAAACGAATTCCGCCGCCAGTGGCTGCCTGCAATGAAGCTCGATGTTTACTCGCAGGTCTTCCGCGATTTTTTTGGCGTGGAAATTTAAGGGCGATTGAGAACAGATTTGACCGAGCAGCCATCGGCGGCATAGATGGCGCAATGCCCAGCCTCGTATCGTTTCTTTTCGCAGTGTCCGCGCTCATCGGTGGTCTATGGGTGGCCGTGCGCGGAGAGGGCGGCAACGCGAGTTAAAAATATGCCGGACTCCGAAGACAACCAATGGCTTCAAGTTTCTGCGAATGATTTGAGCAACTTGCTTCAGGTCATCACGGAGTCCAGCCAGGCGCTTCAGAACATCTGCGAGCAGCATCCCGATGGGAAAAAATACTACGGGTTTCTCCGCAACGGCCTCGAACGAGCAAGGAACGTAACAGCGAACATTGTAGCGCGTCTCGGCGGCGTCGCTGATGTGAGCGCAGGCAGTGCGTCGCGCACCGCGCCTGTTGCGCCAGTTTCTGAAATTGTCATCGCAAATCCAGAGGGTGAGAGGGAACTGATTTTTATTATTGATGACGAGGAGATGGTCTGCACGCTCGCCAGCGAGATGCTCACCAACGCGGGTTATCGAGTGGCGACTGTGACCGATCCATTCCGGGCGCTGGTGGTTTTCGAAAAACTAAAGGCAGATATTTCGCTAGTGATACTGGATTTCACGCTGCCAATTGTGGACGGGGCGGAGGTTTTCGAGGATTTGAGGAAAATAAAGCCCAGCGTTGCCGTGATGCTTAGTAGCGGTTTCACCGAGCAGGAAAAAGTGCGTTCGATGCTGGCAAAAGGCCTGCGTGGTTTTCTGCCAAAACCCTATTCAGAGGAAAGGCTCCTGACCCAGGTTCGCACGACGCTCGACACGATCCGCGCCGAGAAGACAGGCGAGCGGCGCGTGCTCTGAGTCGTTTTACCGGGCGGCCGGTTCATCCTGCTTTGCTTGCGCAGTCGCTGGGACGGAAGTGTGACTCATCTCGATCAGGTCGCCAAGGATGTGCAGTGTTTCCGCGCGGATGGGATCCACTTTTGGAGTCTCGGCTTCCACTTCCTCCTCCTCGGCGTCTGCATCTGCATCGTCGGGTTTGGGTGTGGCGGGATCCTTGTGCGCTGCGTCCTTCTTTTCGACTTTCTTTTCCTTTTTCGGTTCGAGTTCCGCCTTCGATGCATTGTCGAGGGTGACTACGAAAACTTGCTCCGCCTCATGCTTTAGTTTTGCACGCTCGGCAGTGCGCTTTTCTTTGCGGGCCTTGTCCTCGTCGAGTTCCGCGCGACGGGTTTCCTGATTGAGGGAGATTTTATTTTCAGCGATGCGCTTTTTCATGCGCTCGATGTCCTCTGCGATCCACTTGAACTCCTGCTCCGTAGCGATGCGCGCTGTGGAGCGTTGTTTGAGTTCCGGTTTGAAAAGCGACTTCTCCAGTTTGTCGTAGGACACATCCTTGATGGTGTCGTAGGGCATCGGGCCTTTCAGGGCGCTTTCGCCGATGTCGGTCTGGTCCCAAAGCGACGGCAGTTTCACGTCGGACACAACACCTTGAAGCTGCGTGGAGCCGCCGGAGATGCGGTAGAATTTTTGAATCGTGAGCTTGAGCGCGCCTGCTTCGTTGCCGTTGCCGCGTCCGCTGAGCGAAAGCGGGATGATGTTTCCGAGATCCACCATCGTCTGCACAGTGCCCTTGCCGAATGAACTGGAATCACCAACGACGACGGCACGATTGTAGTCCTGCAACGCAGCTGCAAAAATTTCGCTCGCGGATGCGCTGAGCTTGTTGCAAAGCACGATCATCGGGCCCTCGTAAGCGATGGACGGGTCGCGATCCTTGAGGATGTTTTCGCGTCCGTTGCTGTCGCGGACAACCACGACAGGACCTTTTTTGATGAAAAGACCTGTGAGATTCACTGCTTCCTCCAGCGAGCCGCCGCCGTTGCGGCGCAAGTCCATCACGAGGCCCTGGATATTTTCCTTTTTGAGTTTCTCTAAAAGCACGGAGACATCCTTGGTGGTGCTCTTCGCACCAGTCGTTCCGCTGTGCTGCATGTCTGCGTAGAAGGACGGGAGAATGATCCACCCGAGGCGCTGCTTGGTGCCGTCGGGCAGTTGGTGCTCGACGATTTCCGCCTTCGCTTCCTGCTCCTTGAGCTGCACTTTTTTACGTGTGATTTCGATGACCTTTCGCTCCGAGGGATCGGTCGCGGTTACGGGGATGATTTTCAAGCGCACGATCGTGTCCTCTTTTCCGCGAATCATCTCGACGACTCTATCGAGCTTCGTATCGAGTGTTTCGAGAAACTCGCCATCGCCCTGAGCCACCGCGCAAATACGATCCCCGACTTTCAGACGACCGTCTTCGGCAGCGGGGCCGCCAGGCACCAACTCGCGGATTTTTGCATAGCCATCCTCGGTCGTGAGCACTGCTCCGATGCCTTTGAGTTCGAGGCTCATTGTGATGTTGAAGCTGTCGAGCTGCGAACGGCTCATGTATTCCGAGTGCGGATCGTAGGTCTCGGAGAGCACGCTGAGGAATCCGGCGATGATTTCCTCTTCCTCCTGTTCCTTCAGATTGCGGAGAAATTGATCGTAGCGGCGGGTGATGACCTTTAGCGGAGCATCCACCTTGTCCTTGGACAGGGTGCGGTCGAGCATCTCGCCCTCGATGCGGTCGCGCCAGATTTGATCCGCCTCCGCTTCGTCCTTCGGCCACGGGGATTTCTGGCGGTTCAATTCCACGGAACGTGCGCTCTTGAAATCAAACGTGCCCTTGAGCAACTCCTTCACTTTCGCCACGCGAGCCTCCGCGCGTTCCTTATAGACGGCGAAAATTTTCAGCGCAGCGTCCACGTCGCCTGCGAGGATGGCGTCGTCGAGCGTAGTGGCGTAGCTGGCGTTGAAGCCGTCCACATCTTTCTGCGTGAAGAACAGGTGGTTGTAGTCGAGGCGTTCGAGGTAATTTTTCAGGAACTGTTTCGAGAGAGTGTCGTCCAGTTTGCGGCGGCTGTAGTGCGCTTTTTCCAAAAGCTCGCCGACATTCTGCGCCACCTTCGGCGCGATCTTTTTGAAATCTAAATCGCTTGCGCTTTGTGCCGCTGGTGCAAAGGCGATGGATGCGGCGATTGGTGCGACGAGGTATCGAAGGACGTTCATTGTTCGCTGGATATAAAGTGGGACAACCGTGGCAGAGAACCGCTGTTTGGCAAGCACCCCGCCGTTTTTCCTGTGTTGAAGACTACTTCACCTTCAGCAACTCGACCTCGAAAACAAGCGTTTCATCGGGACCGATCAGAGCACCTGCGCCGCGTTCTCCGTAGGCGAGCGAGGAGGGGAGGAATATCTGCCACTTCGCGCCTTCCTTCATGAGTTGCAGCGCCTCGGTCCAGCCCTTGATGACTTGTGTGACGCCGAACTCCGCCGGCTCGCCGCGTTTGTAGCTGCTGTCGAATTCCTTCCCGTCAATGAGCGTGCCTTTGTAGTGGACGCTCACTGTGTCGGCCTTGCCCGGCTGCTTGCCCGCTCCGTCCTTGAGCACTTTGTATTGCAGACCACTCGGCAAAGTTTTCACGCCTTCCTTCTTCGCATTTTCCGCGAGAAATGCCTCGCCCTTTTCGCGACCAAGCTGCGCGTGGGCGGGCTGGGTGAAGGTGAATACGGCGGCGATTGCGGTGAGTAGCAGGAGTTTCATGCGCGAACGCTAAAGCGGCGGCGCATCCGCGTGCAACTCATTCGTTCTTGGGCACGCGAACTTTTCCATCCTCCATACTCCATCGCTGCACGGATGCGGCGCGGCCTTTTTGCAGCGATTTGAAAAACACGGGCTCGTCCCTTTTTTGCAAAGTAAGGTCGTTCACGCCGCCCGCGGCGCAGGAGAGAATTTCCATCCGCCCCTTCGCTTCGCGCGGTCTGCCGATGATGCGCGTCGCTCCCGGTGCGAGCCCGCCGCCGTTGCGCGAGAGAACGAGAAAACTGTAGGGCAGCGTGGTGAGATCGATGCCGAGGTCACGGCTGAACTGCGACCAGTGCGCATCCTGCGAAGCCTCGCTCGGCACGTGGCCGAAGTGATGACACCAGTGTCGCTCGTTGCCCGGTGACAGCATCCCGCATTTCTCCGCGTGCGTGCAGGGCGCGACGACTGTGAATTCACCACGCAATTCCTCCCGCATTGCGATGAGCGCGCGGCTGTCCGCGTGCGTTCCCGCCTCCACCCAGATGATTTCCTCCGCCTGCCGCGCCAGTGCAATCAGCCTCGCGCGTGCGGCGGCGTTGAGTTCATTCAACACGTGGCTCACGAGCAGCAGCGACCCCGGCTGCATCGTCTCGCCCGCGCTGCGCAACTGCACTTGCGGAAATCGTTCCCGCGCTTTCGCCTCGGCAAATCTCACTGCCAGCGGCGAAACATCCGCCAGTGAGAGCGACTCCATGTTTCCCCACGTCCCGAAAACCCGCCGCCCGGCCACACCGCTGCCGCAGCCGAAATCATACAAGTGTCGCGCACGCGGGCTCCATTCGCGCGCGGTCAGTTCCGCGAGGACGGCGTCCCATTTCCAGCCGATGCGTTCGGCGAAAGTGCAGTCGTAGAGCGCGAGATCCGTCTCGCTCTGCCAGTAGGCACCTCCCGCATTTGTTCCATCGAGAAATCCTGCCCGCAGTCGCGAAAGCGCGAGCATTTCGTCGTGCGTAAAAGACTGTTCGCGCATCTGTGGCGCGACGGCGCGTTATTTCTTCTCCTTCGGCGGTTCGGGCTGACGGCCCTCGCGCACCGCGTTGTTGTAGTCATTCCACGCGCCCTTCGGTTTCGAGCGCTCGAAATCTTTGCGATGCGTGTAGATGGTGTTCGTGCAGCCGACGAAAGCGATGGTGAGTAGAGCGAAAAGGGCGGACTTCATGGGCGCGGAGAGGAACAGATTCATTGTGATGCGTCAACAGTTGCAGTGTTGACGCCCGTTTTTTCGGCCCTAACTTGGCCGCTCGAAACGCAGGGGAGCCGCACCGGCTGAGAGTCCCGAAAACATCGGGAGACCCTTCGAACCTGAAGCGGGTAATGCCGTCGCAGGGAGCGGAGATTTCTCAACGGCTGTGTGCTTTTCCGCACACAGCTTTTTCATTTTAAAACATATGATCGCCGACCCAAAAAAATCCTTCGAGCCGCACAGTAGCGAGCAACTTCCGAACAGCACCCGCGTGTATCTGCACGGCCGCATCCATCCCGATGTGCGCGTGCCGGTGCGCGAGATCGCACTCTCGCCGACGAAGACCTTCAGCGGTGAGTTGGAGGCGAATGAGCCAGTCTGCGTCTATGACTGCTCGGGGCCTTGGGGTGATCCGGCATTCACCGGGACTTCCGACGAGGGCCTGCCTGCGCTGCGCGCGAAGTGGATCGCCGCTCGCGGGGACGTGTCCGAATACGACGGTCGCGAGGTGAAGCCGCAGGACAACGGCTACCTTTCCGGCAAGCACGCCGAGTATGCGAGCAAGGCGGAGAAGAATCGGCTCGTGGAGTTTCCCGGCCTGAAGGGCCAGCGCCGCCGTCCGCTCCGCGCGAGTGCGGGGCATCCGGTCACGCAGCTTTGGTATGCGCGGCAGGGGATCGTCACACCGGAGATGGAATTCATCGCCATCCGCGAAAACATGGGGCGCGCGAAGATCGCCGAGATGTCGCAGGACATTGTCCGCAACGACCTGCACAAACAGCACAACGGTAGCACGCAAAACTACGAAGCTGGAGCAGCTCTTGGAATCGCTACGATGGCATTCACGCCAGCCGTGTTTCGCATGTTTCCCCAGCGCATCCCCGCGCAGATCACCGCCGAGTTCGTCCGCGATGAAGTCGCCGCCGGGCGCGCCATCATCCCCGCGAATATCAATCACCCCGAGCTCGAGCCGATGATCATCGGCCGCAATGTCCTCGTGAAGATCAACGCCAACATCGGCAACAGCGCCGTCGCGTCGTCGATCGAGGAGGAGGTGGAAAAGATGCGCTGGGCCACCAAGTGGGGCGCCGACACCGTCATGGACCTCAGCACGGGCAAAAACAT
>CAIYUV010000080.1 GCA_903929475.1 uncultured Spartobacteria bacterium | reverse complement strand
GCGTCCTCTTGCTCTAGCTGCTTTGAGACCCGCTGAAGTTCGCTCTTGGATCAAAGACCTCTCGAATTCTGCCATTGCACCGAACACATGGAAGATGAGCATTCCCGAAGACGTAGTAGTATCGAGGTTCTGAGTCAGGCAACGGAAACCAATTCCACGTTTTTTAAGTCCCGTTACGGTTTCAATCAGATTTTTTAGCGACCTCCCAAGCCTATCTAATTTCCATACAACAATTACGTCGCCATCCCTCGCGAATTCTATGGCTGCTTTTAAACCTTCACGTTCGTCCTTCGATCCCGATGCAACATCTTCAAAGATTTTTTCGCATCCCGCTTTCCTCAGCTCGTCAATTTGCAGCTCCAAATTTTGATCCGTGGTGGAGACTCGGCAGTAACCAATGTTCATCCACGAAGTATGACCGAAAATGTCTCAAATCACGAGCTTAATCCGGTATTGTGAGACTTAGAAATCGAGACGGCTTTTGATGCAGCAATGGACGACTTCGAGGTGAAATTTGGCCGATCAAACGTGTCGTCTCACAAACCGACGTTTTTGAGACAATCCATTATTCCCCTGATAACGGCTGAGTGCGGTTTGAATTCTTCAGTTAGTTTTCGACATCTTGTTCATCTTTCAGCTTTGCCTTGGCGTCTGCATTGGCCTCCAGTTCTGCCTTTGTCTTAGCTTCCAACTCTGCTTTGGTTTCCAGTTCGGTCTAGGGTTTCAACTCTATTTTCGCATAAGAACAAGTAACAAAAAAACCATTTTCATAGACGCCCTTGATGCGTATTTGCCTATGAACTGGCAGCTTGCCAGCTTCTGAAATGCCAAGTTTAGATAGCTGTTCTTTACCATTTTTACATAACAAATTTTTGTCAGAATTCAAAAAACATAATAAGATAGATTTTTCAAATTGGTTCATTCCTATTTCAGTAACTTCGCCTGTAATCTCTAAGACTTTGAATTTATATTGCTCAGCAGTGTCTGTTGATCGCATTTTTGCAATAAATTCATCCCACGTCAGACGGGCAAAAGGCTCCTTTTTTTCGACCATCGCTTCGTCAATAAGAATGCATTTGTCTATTACAATTCCCCCCAGTGGCCCGAGCCCAAGAACCTTGCCCTGCATCATCGCAAACTGTCCTTTACTGAGAGAAGCTGCTTTTTTCCGCTCAGAATCAGGCAATATACATTGAATGTCATTTTGTTCACTCCCTTTCAGTACGATATTAACAGAGCCTAAAGTTTCTGTGATCTCAACTACGTCACCGGCCACGCGAGTCGTTCTTCCTTTGTATTTAGTATCTCCAGCAATTTTGTTGTTATCGTAAATCAGTGCTATAACCATAGCCGAATCGGAAATTTCAGGTTCCGAAATTGATGCGCCGCTGCTTACTCCCTCTTTGCCTCCCTTTGCCATTGCAGCGATGATTATCACTGCTATAAAACAACCGACCGCTATTTTGATTTTTGAAAAGCTGCCCTTTTGCTTATTTTCCGCACCGCATTTCGGACAGGTTTTGGCAGTTGAGGCAATTTCGGTTTGGCATGTTGTGCAACTGGTAAGTTTATTGTTCATGTTGTGATTTTGTATTAAAAGTTCGATTTTAAGTTTGAGGCGTCTGTTGAGTGTTCTGAGGAATGAGGAGGAGCTGCCCTATGGTGACTTCAGCTATGACTGATGGTGCGGAATGTGCCATCAGTGGCACCTGTAAACCCAATTAGTCTGACAGCGTCAAGTGCCATTTCTGGCACAATGGAGAATTCTTCAGAAAGACAGAAAAGAAAACTGATCCGCAACGTGGTCGGCTTGGAGATTCGTCGTCTGCGAGAAAAGCGAAATTGGTCACAGTCTGACCTATCGAGTAAACTTCAGTTGGCTGGGTGGGATATTGAGCGCACAGTTCTCACTCGAAAATCGGCTCAAAAACCTCTGCCATTCTTCATTCCCCGCCTTTCTAGTTTTGATCGGAGAAAGAATTCCAGTTTTGCTTGCTACACGACACGCCGTAAATTTGGTTTGACAATAGGAGGGTAATATTTTTTACACGAAGCTTTCTTATGACTTATATTGAAATTTATTGTGTTTTAATGGTCACGTGCGGCCTTATAGCTGGGGCATCAACTTTCGGACCCGATGGAAGCAAATTGCAGGGGTTCCTTTCCAAGCTAAATCCAATTCAAGGAATTGCTGGAACAATGCTTGCAATATCATCTTTTTATGCGTTGTTCAAGTCCCTCCCATTAACAGACCTATCGTTGGCTATATGGATATTAATACCATTTTTAATTTTTGGTTCTGGTATTTGTTTGGGTTTAGTTTTGGGATTTGACTTTATTTGCACGAAAATTAAAGTGGCCGATAAATTAAAGGGGATAGTTTCCGAGCTGAAAAAATACAAAATTGCTCTTGGATGGATAAACTTGTCTTATGGATACTTGGGGCTTGTGGTTTGTCTCTATTCGGAATATATTATTTCTCAAATAGGGAAGTTTTTTTCCCATATTTGATAGCTTCTGTAAAACGCCCTAGATCAATTATTGGAGGGGGATTGCCAGTGTAAGCGGCGGTCGAAAATTGAGACACACGATGGCGAAGATAGGCGGTTTATGGTGGGAGGTGAATCATGAAACCGCCGAACTACACTGATCCGCAAGGGGTGGGCAAAGCAAGTGGATTTCTGTAAAATAGGAGAAGGGTAGCGGCGTGGTCAGACTGGGAGGAGATGAGATGGTTGGGTTCATGATGAGTTAAGTTTTTGAGGATTCCCAGTCGTCGGAGAGTTCGGAAGTGACGATAGACCTCACGCCCTCCCCAAGACGCTGCTTTTTTTCAGCGAAATGGCCGACAAAAAGTGCATACAAAGTGCATAACGAGCCGAAATTTCTGTTTTTTCTCTGGAGGAGGAAGTGTTCAACTCCCTTCGGCCACGGTTTCGGCCCATGAATTCCGCTCGTGAGGATTTCATTCAAAAGCACAAGGAAGTTGCGCGGCTCGTTAAAGCGGGTCATTCGGTGCGGAACGCTGCGAAGATTTCTGGAAAGGGCGTTTCGACTGTGCAGAGAGTAAAGGCGACGATGCTTGTGGCGTAGGGGGAAAGCATGAGGAAAGTTACACTTTAAGTTACAGTGCTATTTTCCTTCATCGTAACCTCCTCATTATCAATGTAATGAGGAGGGAGCGGGTAGAGGGAATCGAACCCTCGTATGCAGTATGGGAAACTGCCGTTCTACCATTGAACTACACCCGCATTGTGGCGTGGCATTACTACCACGAAACTACGTCGTCTGGCGGCAATGTGGAACTCGTTTTGCGGAAGAGGCCTGGATAGCCTTTTCCACCGCGAATTCCATCCTTGGCCATTGAGAATGCCGCAGCTGGAGCACGGACGGAATTATCTCCTGTCAAATCACTGTAGAAATCGGTGCCCATGTCAATAATATCGTCACCGTCCGTGTCCAGAACGACGCAGTATTCGTTGCCCCATGGATCTATGAGTTGCCCCAGTTTTGCAGCGGGGAAATCGCTGCCGTCCACAAAGCCGTCGCGCGGATTCTTTATGTCAGTGGCCTTTGGCTGTTCAAAATATCTTTGCTGGCGCGGGTTCAGCGCATTTGCGGCATTTTCGCCGCCTGCACGGGGGATGGCCCGAAGGATATCGAAGAGCTGGTTGTTATCCACTTTGCATTTACCTGCCGTGATGTCGCCGAAGGACACGTAGGTGTTGGCTCCCGCGCCTCCTTTTGCGGCAACTACGGGTGGAAATTTGCCGTAATCATTCGCGTAGTTTTTGCAGGCGTTGACGATGTCCTTGACGACGGTGCCGGCTTTGGCTCGGCGGGCGCCTTCCCTCGCACTGGCGATGGCTGGGAAAAGCAGGGCCATCAGGATCGAAATAATCGCGATGACGGTAATGAGTTCGATCAGTGTAAAGGCTTGAGCAGGGCGGAGTCGTGTTTTCATGATGAGTGAGGCTGTGACCCAAGTTACCGAGGGTGGTAATTGTGACAACTTAAAATACTGTTCGTTTTGAAAGGAAGATTGGGCTTGCGCGCTTTGGGCCTGCGGCTAGTGTCCGCGCCTCTTTTCCAAAAGTATTATGTCCCAACATCGCAGCCTCAAAGGTGCCAGCACCATCGCAGCAAAACGCAACGTCTTGAAACGCTTCGAGCGCGTCGAGGTGCTCAAGAAACGCGGTCAATGGAAAACCGGGGACAAAGTTCTTGGTCTCCGCAAGACGAGGCCGGACGCGTAGTCATACGTATTAATTTTTTCAAAATCGCCGGGGTGCTTGTGCGCAACGGCGATTTTTGTTTGCGCTTTATCTCGTGAAAATCAAACCGCCGGGGACGCGTTGGCGCACCCGGCGTTATGAGTTTGTTTGAGTCGTCCTATTTTCCGTAGAGGCACTGCGAGAGGTAGCCACTCAGCGCGGTGAGGCGGTTCGATTTACGGAACTGCTCGATCTTGTTACGATTTACCTTGAGGGCACGATCCCACAGCCACATGAGGTTGTTGGAACTCACGGTGAGAATGTCCGTGATGTGTTTCGGGTCGTCCACGCGCGGCGCTTTCACGTCGAAGCAAATCGGGCCTGCGTATTTTGCGTCCTGCAACACGACGAGGAGCGCGAGGTCTTTCAGCGGCTCGGTGTAGCCGAATGGAAGATCCTGATCGTAGCGCTGGCCGTCCTGTGCGTTGAGGTGGATGTGGAAAAGTTTGCCGGCTTCGAGGCAGAGTTCGATGTCCCAGATGTAGTCCAGGCCTGCGATGCGCGAATGCGCGGTTTCCGGGTTCAAGCCGAAGATCGGTTGGATTTCTTTGTCGAGACGGCTGATGAGGTAGAGCACCTCGCCGACGTTCGCCATATACATATTGGCGCGGGGTTCGTTTGGCTTCGGCTCGATGGCGAATTTGATCTTTGTGCCGTAGTTTTTCTTCGCGTAGTGACCGACTGCGTTGAATCCGTCCACGAGGCGCTTGAATGCATCGCGCCCGTTTTTCGCGAGCACGAAGTCGAAGCCCTCCCGGCCATTCCAGAAGACCATTGTCTTCGCGCCGAGCACGACTGTGGTGTCCACGGCCTTGAGCGCGTTTTCCATGCCGAGTTTGCGAACGGCGGGGTTGTTCGAGGTCATCGCGCCGTCCTTGAAAACAGGAGCGGCAAAAAACGAAGGCGTATACATCGCGCATTTTAGGCCGAGCTTGCGCGCGATCTTCACGGCGGCGGGCGCCATCTCGGCGGTGATTTCCACGTCGTGCGCCTCGTAATACGTCATGCCCGCCTCGGCGAGTTTCGGCAGACGGTCGAGGATCGGAATGGCTACGCGCGTGGGGCCGCCGAAGGGATCGCCGCCCGGGCCGATGTTCCAGACGCCTGCGCCGAGGCCATTCATGCCGACTTTATTTTTGAGTTCGTATCGAGACATAGTGTGTGTGTTTGGTTGTGAAAGGGCGCGGACGATGGGTGAAACACGCCACTTTGTCATTCCAGAAAATCACACGCCTTTTGCAAAGCACCGCGTTCCCCTTGCATCCATCGGTGCTTCCGCGCAGAACGCTTCCCCATGCAACGCCGAGTCCAGCCCGAACTCCTCGACACGCTGCCCGCTTGCGATCCCGCCGCGATGCGCAGTCGTCGCGAACTGCGGCTTATCAACGCCATCATGGGCAATCACCGTTGGCTCGCGCACGAAGTGCGCCGCTGCATTCAGCCCGGCTGGCGGGTGCTCGAACTTGGCGCTGGCGCTGGTGCGTTCGGTGCACGACTCATCGCCGAAGGTATTTGCGAACCGCGACAAGTCACCGGCTTTGATCTCGCCCCACGCCCGGCTGCTTGGCCCAGCGAAGCCACATGGATAAATGGTGACGTGCTTGCAACCACGTGGCCGGATGCAGAGATCGTCGTCGCGAATTTATTTCTCCATCACTTCGAGCCCGCCGCCCTCGCTCTGCTTGGCGCGCGTCTTTTAGCGAAATGCCGCGTGCTCCTCGCCAGCGAGCCGGCGCGGCGGCGGCTGCATCTTGCGCAGGGATTTTTGCTTTCCGCGTTTGCGTTGCTGAGCGGGGTCACACGGCACGATATGCGGATAAGTATTCGCGCAGGTTTCCTCGGAGATGAATTGCCTCGCGCGCTTGGACTCGACGCGTGGAAATGCGAATCGGCCACGACTTTCCTCGGCGCGTATCGCATCTGTGCGCAACGCCCATGAACCGCCAGCTTACCATCGCAGGCGGCGGTCTGGCAGGTCTCTCGCTCGGAATAGCATTGCGACTGCGCGGTGTGCAGGTGCGAATCATTGAGGCTGCCAGCTATCCGCGCCATCGTGTGTGCGGAGAATTCATCTCCGGCATCGCCGAAACAGAACTCGACGCGCTCGGAATCCGCGATCTTTTTGCATGCGCCAAGCTGCACACCACCACTTCATGGTTTGATGGCGAGCGCCCGATGTTATCGCGTGTGTTGCCCGCGCCCGCCTACGGACTGAGCCGCTATTTTCTCGATGCCGCGCTCGCTGAAAGATTCACTAAGCTCGGCGGCGAACTGCATTGCGGAAAGCGATTCGAGGGCGATGGCGAAGGGGTTGCGTGGGCGGTGGGCCGGATGAAAACGGAATCCAAATGGATCGGACTCAAGGCGCATTTCGACAACCTCGCGCTGGATGCGGATTTGGAAATCCACCTCAACGACGGCGGCTACATCGGCCTGACTCGCGTGGAAAATGATCGCGTGAATGTTTGCGGGCTTTTCCGTAATCGCGGTGACATGAGCGGAGGGAACGCACTCATCGCGGCGACACGCGACGCGGGCCTCGCGCGTCTCGCACAGCGATTGAGCGATGCGCAACTTGTCGAGGGTTCGTTGAAAGGAGTGAGTCATTTTTGTCTCGGCTGGCAGCGCGAGCGCGACGACGGCCGCCTCCGTATCGGCGACACTGCTGCGATGATCCCGCCCTTTACCGGAAACGGGATGACCATGGCTTTTCAAAGCGCGCTCGCTGCGACTGAGCCGCTCGTCCGATGGGGCGCCGGTGTTCTTGAATGGGAGGAAGCCTCGGCGGAAATCAGACTCGCGCATCGCAGACTCTTCGCGCGGAGGCTCGGATGGGCGCGGCTGCTTCAATCGCTCTTGCTGCACCGGATCGGGCGGAAACTTTCTGCAATGCTGCTCTCTCTCGGCGTCGTGCGCTTTGAAACGCTCTATCGAAAAGTCCGATGACTCGGAAAAGCAAACCACAGGAGATTATTCGCGCATCGCCACGACGAAATGATTACTGACTCTCCGCACCATGACACTTGCCAGCATCGCCACCGCACTTCCTGAACGCTCATGGACACAACGGGAGTGCTGGGAGTCTTTGCGCGACGCGCGTTTTGTGCGCGGACTAAAGCCACGTTCGCGCGACATTCTGGAGCGCGTATTGCTGGGCGATGGCGGGATCGAAAAGCGGCATTTTGCGGCCGACAGTCTGGGCGACATTTTTGATCGCAGCGCGCAGGATTTGAACGAGACGTTTGAGCGCGAGGCTGTGCAACTCGGCGCGCGCGCTCTCAGCGCAGCGATGGTGAAGGCGGATATCGGTGCAGTGGACGCGCTCTTTGTCTGCACCTGCACGGGTTATCTTTGCCCCGGGCTCAGCAGTCACATCGCGGAATCAGTCAGCCTTTCTCCTTCTGCATATCTCATGGATGTCACAGGCGCGGGCTGCGGCGCTGCGATCCCGACGCTGCGCGCTGCGAATAATTATCTCGTAGCGCACCCCGGCCATCGTGCTGCGGTCGTGGCTGTGGAAATTTGTTCCGCCGCTTTCTACGTGGATGATGATCCCGGCGTGCTCATCAGTCTGTGTCTTTTCGGCGATGGCGCGGCGGCGGTCGTGCTCGATGGCAACGCCGATGTCGGTTGGCGCTTCGGAGATTTCCGCTCGCTGCACATACCAGCGGAGCGGGAGAAAATTCGTTTTGTGAATCGCGGTGGAAAACTCTGCAACCAACTCCATCGAGCAGTGCCCGATGTCGCGGCGCAGGCGGTGGCGAGTCTTTATCCCGGCGCAAACGGCCACGCCGCGCGGACGATCATCAGCCATGCAGGGGGCCGCGACGTGCTGGCGGCGATTCGCGCGCAGTTGCCCGGTCATGCGCTCGCCGAAGCGGATGAAGTGCTCCGCGAGTGCGGCAACATGAGCAGCCCCTCCGTGCTCTTCGCCGCCGAGCGTGCGCTCGCTGCAAACGGCAACACGCCGGATCATTTGTGGCTCGTTTCGTTCGGTGCGGGTTTCTCCTGCCACGCATGCTCGCTGGAGCGATGAGCCTCGCAAGCCTCGACGAAACGCTTTTGCACGGCTAGCGATGGGCATGACCCTCGCCGCCCGCTACCGCCTCGCCATGGCGCTCATCGCTCTCACGCTGGTGTTGCTTTGGCCGGGGCTCACGCAAAACGCACTCACCATCCGCGGCGTGCTCGATGTCGAAAGCATCGGGGCCACCGTGGATGGTATCGCCGCCGCACAAATCCCGCCGGAGCGCCTCGCCTACCTCCGCACTTTCCTCAATCAAAACACGCTCGCAAAATTCGACGACAAGGAACTCAGCAATTTTATCGGTCGCCTCGCAGGCGGGATTGTGCGAGGCAAACTCGAAGGCGCACGCGGACTCGATGCAGCAACAGTGTATGAGCAAAAGCAGACCATTCTCGTCACCATCCGCTACCTCTTCGAACATGGCGGATATTGGGCCGCCACGCTTTTGTTCCTGTTCAGCGTGTGCGTTCCATTTGGGAAAGTAGCGCTCTTTTTCTACGCGCTGCACGCCCGAGCAGAGCGTAGGGAAAAGGCGCTCGGCTTCATCAATTTCATCGGCAAATGGAGCATGGCGGACGTGTTCGTTGTCGCGATCTATACCGCATATCTCGGCGCGAAAAACAGCGTTGGTGTCGGCGAGCCCATCCACTTCGAGACGCAATACGGCCCCGGTTTCTACTGGTTCTCCGCCTACTGTATCGTCTCGCTAGCCGCCCAGCAGGCCGCTGTCGCACTCATGCGTGTGCGGAAGTGAGAGCGTGAGTTCTGACTATTTTTTCTTAATCGCTTCAAACACCGCTTTGGCGATGAGGCCAGCGCCTTCGTCGTTGGGATGCACGCGGTCGGGGAAGAGTTGGGGTTTTCCGTCCAGCGCGGCGTAGGTGTCAATAATGGCCGTGCCTTTTTCCGTCGCCACTTGTTTGATGAGCGGGATGATTTCGCCCTTCACCTTTTCGTTGTTGATGCCCCAGTTGCCCTGCGCGATGACGGGCACCGGGTAGCAGAGATAAATTTTGGCTTTGAAATTCGCCTTCCGAAAAGCGTCCACGAGCGACTTGGCCGATTCGGCAAAGCCTTCTTTTTTCGACCAGTTCTGCGGCTTGCTGTCGTTGGTGCCGAGTTTGATGACGACGATGTCCGGGGCAAAGGCGACGGCGTTGTTGAAAGCCGCCTGCTTTTTGTAAGGGAGGTCACCATTGTCGAGCATGGTGGTGCCGCTCACGCCGAAGTTTTTCACGTCGTAATTTGCGCCGAGCATGACGCCGAGTTGCGCGGGATATTTTTTGTTGGGGTCGCGCACGCCCGCCCCCTCGGTGATGCTGTCGCCCACGCAGGCGACTTTGATTTTCGGCAGTCCGTCGGCAAATGCGAAGGTGCTGGTGGCGAGGATGAGTGCGGCGAGGAAGATGCGGCGGTTCATGGTGGTGAGTTTGGTTGAAAGAAGCCGCGATGCTGGCGGGTTTGTTTTTTCCGTCAAGCGCGACGGAAAAGCGAGTGCAACGAAGCGCCAGTTTGAAAACGGCCGCACATTCTTCGGAGCAAAATGAACGGGATTGTCAGTTGTCTTTGCTTCTGCGGATGGCAAATTGCGGCATCAATTCTTGCACTGTGAAAACACACCTCCGCTCCCAACACGCCCTGACTCTCATCGAACTTCTCGTGGGCATCGCCGTCATAGCTATTCTGGTAGTTCTTCTCATCCCAGCTTTCATCAGCCCTAGAGCCCCCGCAAACCGTTCCAAAGCAGGCACCGTCGTCAAAGACATCGTCAACGCGTGCAAAAACTACGCGATTGAATACGGCCATTTCCCAGCCATCGAAGCAGCGAAAGGTGGCTGGGAAAAAAACCGCTACCTTTCCTTCGGCGATATTCCAGCGGGCAAATGTAAGGTGGATAACGGCCAACTCTTCGATGTCCTCCGCGCAATCCCGCGCGCAGGCGGTGCCAATGCCGCCGATGCGCTGAATCCCAACAAACAAAAGTATTTCGAGCAGCCAATAGCAGTGGATCCCAAAAGTCCCCGCGACGGCTTTGCGGACGGCACCACGTTCCCCGCAGCCATACAGGGCCAGCTCTTCGATCCTTGGGGCAAGCAATACTGCATCATCCTCGATACGGACGGCGACGAGGTGATTGATATGAAAGAGTTCTTTTCCGATCTCACCGGCCCAGAGCAATCCGTTCCTTTCCCAGTTGCCGCATTTTCCATGGCAAAGGACGGGCAGCGCGGGGGTAAAGGCTACGAAGGCCAGTTCCGCAAGCCGAACTCCAGCCAGCCGCCCGATGACGTGGTTTCGTGGTAGAAAATCGAGGAGTTAGCACCTTTTTACTCCGCCAGAGGTGACTTGGCTCGGTTTTCGGGGATTTACCATATCTTGTGGTTGAAAATTATCACCGACCACACGGAATAGTGCTTGCACGGTTTGCGGGCGGATTTCATTCTCCGCCGACTTTCCGAAAAAACCACCCATTTCACCATGTATCTCAAGAGCCTCGAAATCTTCGGTTTCAAATCATTCGCACCAAAGACCACACTCAATTTCGACCGCGGCGTGACTTGCGTCGTCGGGCCGAATGGCTGCGGCAAATCCAACGTCCTCGACAGCATCCGCTGGGTGCTCGGCGAGCAGTCTGCCAAGGCGCTGCGCGGCGGCGAAATGACGGACGTAATTTTCTCCGGCACGGACTCGCGGCCCGCGCTGGGCATGGCGGAAGTCTCGATGACGTTCAGCGAGTGCGAGGAGCAGCTCGGGCTGGACTGGCACGAGGTGAAAATCACGCGCCGGGTGTTCCGCGAGGGCGGCAGCGAGTATTTGCTGAATGGCACGCCGTGCCGTTTGAAGGACATCCATTCGCTGTTCATGGACACGGGCATCGGCCGCTCGGCCTACTCGATCATGGAGCAGGGCAAGATCGATCAGATTTTGTCGAGCCGTCCCGAGGACAGGCGCGCGATTTTCGAGGAAGCGGCGGGGATTACGAAATACAAATTCCAGCGCAAGGAAGCGCTCCGCAAACTGGAGGCGACCGAGGCGAACTTGCTGCGCCTCGCCGACATCATCAAGGAAGTGAAGCGCCAGATCGGCAGCGTGCAGCGGCAGGCGGCGAAAGCGAAGCGCTACCAGGGAATGCTGGAGGACCTCCGCACGCTGGAGACCCACCACGCGAAGCGCCAGTGGGATGAATTAGAAAGCTCGCGCGCCTCGAATGCCGAAGAACTCGAAGCGCTCTCCGTGCGCCAATACGAACTCGAAGTGCAAGTCTCCGCCGAGGAGGAACAGGCCCACGCCCAGCGCGCGGCGGTGGACGAAATGGAAGCGCGTCTCGCTGCAGCGCGGCAGACCGTGCAGGACTTGCGGCAGCGCGTCGCCAATCACGAAAGCCGTCTTTCTTTCAACGCCGAGCGCGCCACCGAATTTGAATCCCTCCAGGAGCGTTACCGCGCGGACATCGCCGGTGCGCAGGAGAAATTCCAAAACGCAGAAACACAACTGCGCGACACGGACAGCGAACTTGTCCAAATCACCGAACTTCTCGCCAGCGAACTCCGCCGCATGGAAGAAGTGCAGGCACGCGCCGCTGGATTCACCGCGCAACGTCAGGAGGCGGACGCACGCATCAGCGCACTGAACAACGACGCCGCGCGTTTGGAGAGCAAAGTCGGCAGTCTGCGCGCGCAGATGTCCACCACGCTCCAGCAACGCGAAGCCGCAGAGGCCCGCCTCGCCGCTCTCGCAGGTGAAATCAACCAACTGGAATTCGCATTCGCCCGCGCAAACGAACAACTCGCCACCGCGCAAAACGATCTCAACCGCGCAATTCTCGACCACGAAGAACGCACCGTCGCACTCACCTCCGCAGAGGCCGCGCTGCGCGAAACACAAGCGCGCATCGTGGAAATTGATCGCGAACAGCGGGAAGTGCAGCACTCGCTCGCGGAGCGAAATTCACGCCTCGACGTGCTGCTGCAACTCAACGCAGGCGGCGAAGGTCTCAGCGAAGGCACGCAGGCCGTCCTTCGCGGGCTCGACAACGCCGACTTTTTCAAACCCGCCATCCACGGAGCGCTCGCGCAATTCATCGAAGTGCCCGCCGAATATGTCGCCGCAGTCGAGGCGACACTCGGCGCGAATTTGCAGGCCATCGTCATGAAAGATACGATGGTCGCCGAGTCCGTCGTGAAGACGCTCACCGCGCAGAAGCTAGGCAAGGCGTCCCTCGCATTGCGCGAGTTGGAAACCGTCTTCGAGCACGTCAGCAACGAAGCCATGAAGCTGCCCGAAGGCGCGATTGACTGGCTCATCCGTAAAATCAAACCGCAGCCCGAAGTTGCCCGCCTCGTCGAGCGCCTCATCAACCACACCGCGCTCGTCCCCGACCTCGCCACCGCGCTCCGCATCTTCCCGCAAATGCGCGGCTCCTCCATCGTCACACTCGCCGGCGAAGTCATCAACGGCCACGGCATCCTCTACGGCGGAGCCAGCGAAGCCGATGGAAAGAACAGCATCCTCGCGCGAAAGAACCAGATCGCCGAACTCGAAACGCAAGTCGCCGAACTCAACGCGCAACTCGAAAACCTCAACGCCCGCCACGCCGAAACTTCCGCAGAAATCGAAGCCGCGCAGAGCGCATTGAACGAAGCGCGCGAGGAAAAGCAAAACGCCACCGTCCAAGTCTCCACCCTTCGCAACCAGCTCGCCATGATCGAGCGCGACAGCGCCGAGGCGGAAAAGAAAACGCAATCCCTCGATTGGGAAAAGCAGGCCGCCGAAGCCCGCCTCAGCGAAGCCAACGCCCGACACGGCGAACTCGAAGCCGAGGCGCAGGAAGTGATGAACAGCTTTGAAAGCATCATCGCCCAGCGCGGCGAAGCACAGCGCTCCATCGAGATGCTCCGCGCGCAGGAAAGCGAAATTGGCGGCGAACTGAACGAACTCAAAATCAAAGTCGCCACCGAGCGCCAGCGGCACAGCCTCCTCCATCATCAGCGGCAGCCCATGCAGGCCCGCCTTGGCGAACTCGAACAGCTCATCGCCGAGCGCCAGAACGACATCGCCGGATACGAAGACCGCGCCGCCGGACTTCAGGCCGAAAATGCCGAAATCTCCAGCAACCTCGAACGCCTCGCCGTCAGCATCCGCGAAGCCGAAAGCGGAGTCACCTCACTGCAAGAGGAACGCATCGCCATCGTCGCCTCCGCCGAAGAACTCGCCGAGCGCCTGCGCCTCGTCCGCCGCGAACAAAACCAATGCGTCGAGCAACGCGGCGCCATGGAAGTCCGCATCACCCAACTCGAACTCAAAGCCAGCTCCATCGCCGACCACATCAGCAAGCGATACACACTCGAACTGCGCGACTTCACCCCCGACAGCTACGCACTCAACGCCTGCCTCCGCGACATCGGCAAACGCGTCCGCAAATTCGACGTTACCGCCGAAGACAGCACCGCACCCGCCGAGGAAGAAACCCAAATTTCCGCCGACAGCGAAGCCGCCGAAGAACTCGCGCCCGTCGAAACCGTGGACTGGGCCCGCATCGAAAACCTCACCCGCGAACTCGACACCCGCCTCGCCAGCATGGGCCCCGTCAACCTCGACGCCATCGCCGAATTCGAAGAACTCGAACAACGCCACATCTTCCTCGAACAACAAATCACCGACACCACCAACGCGAAGGAAGAACTGCTCGGCGTCATCAACAAAATCAACACCACCACCCGCACGTTGTTCGCCGAGACCTTCGAGAAAATCCGCGTCAACTTCCAGGAGATGTTCAAGGAACTCTTCGGCGGCGGCCAGGCCAACCTCCTCCTCACCGACGACGCCGACCCGCTCGAATGCGGCATCGAAATCATCGCCAAACCGCCCGGCAAACAACTCACCAGCATCACCCTCCTCAGCGGCGGCGAGAAAACCATGACCGCAGTCTCCCTCTTGTTCTCCATCTACATGGTGAAGCCAAGCCCCTTCTGCGTCCTCGACGAAATGGACGCCCCGCTCGACGAATCCAACATCAACCGCTTCATCAAAATCCTCGACCGCTTCGTCGGCCAGAGCCAGTTCGTCGTCATCAGTCACAACAAACGCACCATCGCCCGCGCCGACGCCCTCTACGGCGTCACCATGGAAGAACACGGCGTCAGCAAACTCGTCGGCGTCAAATTCCGCGCCCGCGACGAAGGCCACCACCAGCGCGACATCCTCGGCACCGAGAACACGCACGTCGTCCCCAGCATCGCCGAGAGCTTCGGAAAATCCCCGAACCTCCTCAGCGACCACCTCGAAAGCGGAACCGGCGCCGCGTAGGCGCTTCATTTACAAGGTGCCGCGGCGTTTGATTTCGTGGTAGGCGTTGGCGAGGGCGGCGGGGAGGCTGGCGGCGGTTTCGTCGAGCGTCATCACGCCGTGGTCGCGCAGGTGGGCGAGGAAATTTTCTCGCTCGGCGAAATAGCCGTGGCCTGCGGCGGTGAAAATGGCGTCGTCGAAGTTCACGACGGGTTCGTGGAGACGTGTGGTGACATTTTGCTCCCGCATACTGGCAACGATGACGAGGTGACGTCGGCGCAGCAGGCGCAGCGGTGCGAGAAGATGCGCGCTGTCCTCTGAGCGGAGATTGGTGAGCAGCACGACGAGCGCGCGGCGGCGCTGCACGGCCATGAGGCGCTCGGCGGCCTCGCTAAAATCGCTCGATGCGGAACTGCTGCGGTAATCGTAGAGATGGTTGAGCACAGTGCTCATCGAGTGCTGGCCTTTCACCGGCGGCAGCCAGCGGTCGGTGCCGCCGAAGCCCATGACACCGATGCGGTCGCCCTGTCGCAGCGCGATGTAGCTGAGCAGCAGCGTGGCGTTCAGGCAGTGGTCGAACTGCGGCAGCGCACCGTCGAGCGCGCGCATCCGGCGTCCGCTATCGAGCATGAAAATGATCGTCTGGTCGCGCTGCTCACGATATTCGCGGGAGACGAGTTGATTGCGGCGAGCGGTGGCCTTCCAGTCCACTTGTGAAAGAACATCGCCATCCATGTATTCACGGAGCTGGTGAAACTCGCGGCTCTGACCGGCGCGGTTTTTTGTGATGATGCCCATTTGACTGAGCCGGTTGCTCATCGCGAGCAGCGTGTAGCGGACGACGGGTTCGTAGTTGGGATATACGCGCAACTCCGCAGTGCCGCCTGCGCGGTAGCGCCGCCACCACAGGCCGAGCGGCGAGCGGTGCTGAATGTGGCAACTGGTGAATGTTAGCGCGCCGCGTGCGAGCGGTCGGGCGGTGTAGAGCACTGTCGTGTAACCGCTGCCAGCGACGGTTCCGCTCCACGGGAGTTGAGAGCTTTCCACAGTCTCGGGCAGGCCATCGAAAAACTCGGCGACCAGGGCGTGGGTGTTTGGATTGTGCAAAGTGAGCGGAATTTCGATTTCGACGCCGAGCGCGAGCCGTCCCGGCACTTCGCGCCGCACGGTGAGGCGGCGGAGGAGGAGCACGGAGACCGCGTCAATCACCACCACGACCAGCAGGAAAATCGCGCCGGATTTCCACAACCATCCGAAGCGCGGCCAGAGCGACGCGAGGACGCTCAGCACGAGCCACGCGGTGAGAAGCTGCAGCAGTCGGCGCGAGGGAATCATTCGTTAGCGACGCGGTGCCTCGGTGTTGTTCACGATGGCGGCGAGCGTGTCGTCCGCAGTCTGGCCGCTGATGGCCAACTCCGGCGCGACGCTCACGCGGTGGCGCAGCACGGGGAGCGCGGCGCTCTTGATGTCGTCGGGTGTCACAAAGTCTCGGCCCGCCATCATGGCGAATGACTTTGCCACGCGCACGAGGCTGATCGCGCCGCGTGTGCCTGCGCCAAGCGCGAAGCCCTGTGCCTCGCGTGTGGCGCGTGCGAGGCGCACTGCGTAGGCGATGACTTCGGGTGTCACGCGCACAGAGGCCGCTGCGCGCTGCGCGGCGAGGATACCGTCCACATCGCACACCTGCTGGATTTCAGCGGCCTTCAGCCCGGTGCCCGTGAGCAGTTCGCCGACGATCTGCTCCTCGTCGCGCTGTTCGGGGTAATCAATCACCACTTTCATCAAGAAGCGGTCGAGCTGTGCCTCGGGAAGGGGATACGTGCCTTCCTGCTCGATGGGATTCTGCGTCGCGAGCGTCATGAATGGCGGCGGCAGCGCATGGCTCTCGCCATCAATCGTCACCTGCACCTCTTGCATTACTTCGAGCAGCGCGGCCTGCGTCTTCGCGGGCGCGCGGTTGATTTCGTCGGCGAGCAGGAGGTTTGTAAAAACGGGGCCGCGGCGAAGGCGGAATTGCAGTGCGCCCATGTCGTAGAGCGTGTGGCCGGTCACGTCGCTCGGCATGAGATCGGGCGTGAACTGGATGCGCTTGAACGCACCGCCGAAGGTTTGAGCGATCGCGAGCACGAGGTGTGTTTTTCCGAGGCCGGGCTTACCTTCGATGAGCACGTGTCCTCCGGCGAGAAACGCCGCGAGCACTTGATCGAGCACCGATGTCTGTCCAAGAAAGACGCGCCCGACACGGCGGCGGATCGTGCTCATCACTTCGACGGCATATTCAAATGGCGAAGGCTGTGTGGGTGGTTGGGTTTCGGTTGTGTAGTCCATGTGTGGTTCGGGTTATTTGATGATGGTTTTCGCGCGGAGTTCCTCCGCCATTTTTTGCAGATCCTGTGTGATGCGGAGAAAGAGATTCCGCTCGCGGACGCCGGCTGTTTCCAGTGCGAAGCTCGTGCGTGCCTTGGTCAGGCCGCAGCGGTCGGCGATTTTTGCGATGAAGTCGGGATCCTTCGTGTGCCAGCCGAGTCGCACGGCGGCGGCGGTGACCGTGTCGCGCAGCGGCTGGAGAAGGGCGTCCGGTTCGTGATGCCGCCACAGGAATGCACCGGTGAGTGCGAGGTGCGTTGTGAAGTCGCGGGCAACATCGCCCGTCGGCTCACGTAACGGGCCGAGGCGCGGGAAATTTTTCCAGAGCCATACGACGAAGATCGCGGCGAGTGCGACGAGTGCCATCCACCCGTGCTCCCAGAGCATTTTCCAGAACGATACGCGCGTGCCGTTGAGAAACCACGCCTCGCCGCGCTGGCCGAGGTCCACGAGTGTTGCGAGAAGAACCGCGTGGTCTTGCTCGCCGATCCAGCGGTTGCGGAAAGGGCGTGCGTTTGCCAGCACCGTCACGCGTCCCTTGCCGAATGTGAAGCTCGCGAGCGACGGCGCATCCTTGTTGCCAAAGCGCACGTCCGCCCCGGCTGCGTCGCCGGTCACGGTAAATTTTCCAGAAAGCTCGGCCGTGAGTGTGCGGCTGCCCGCCATGGCGGTGTATTTTTCCTCATGTTTGAAGAACGTGTCGCCGTCCTTTCTGTCGTGGGTGATGCCGAGTTCGGCGAGCAGTTTTGTCTCCTCGGCCTCGGGCTTGCGCGCCTTGAGAGAGTCAAAAAAAGAATTCTCCTTCCAGTCATTATGCCACCGCTCCGTGCCTTCAATGAGCAGGATGAGATGCCCGCCCTCTTCGATCCATTCGATCATTGCATCAGCGTCGCCGTAGTTGATGAAGGATTGCGCTGCGGCGATGATCGGGCCCCGGTGCTGGTTGATATTCTTGAGATGATTGACCACACGCGCGCCATGACGCTCTTTTTGCAGGAACCGTTCGGCAGCTAGAAATGGATCCTGCCGTGCCGGGCCCTGATAGCCGATGATTTCCTTGTGAGTGACCCGCCGGCAGGAGCAGAGAGCGAGCGCCACGATGGAAAAACCGAGCGCGCGCGCAAGCGTGCCGTGCGTCGTCGTGCGTTTTCCGGCTGGATTTCTCATCGCTTTTCCTCCCCTGCAAACGGCCACGAGCCGAGCAGTCGCTCGACTTCCAGAGCGGCTGGCGCGCGCTCCGCGTAGGCGACTGTGACCCATTGCCACGTGAGCGCCGTGAAATAGTCACGCCTCACGGGTTCCGCGAGCACGTCCGCGTGGCGGAGGCAGTCGCCTTCTGTGTCACCGTCGCGCACGGGCGCGTGCGCGGCGTGGATGAGCCAGCTCAGCGCGCCACGGTAGAGCAGGCTCAGCGCACCGCGCGCGTCGCCCGATTCCCATCGCGCGCGTGCCGCCGCTGCGATGTCATCCGGCAATGAATCCGGCGCGACATCCATGCCCATCATCGTGCGCGGCGCGGCTGGCGCGGCGCGGTTGGCGCGTTCACCACGGGAAAAGAACTCGCGGTTTTTCCAGATGAGCCATGCAAGCAGGGCGCACAGCCCCGTGATGACGGTGTAGAAAAGCACAGTGCCCAGTGTTTCAAACCAACCGGGGGCGTTGAAGCCAGGTTTCGGATCGTCGCCTTCCCGCTCCCAGTGCCCCGTCTCTCTCTCGTGGACTTTGAAATCTTCGTGCGCGAGCACTTCACGGATTGCCTGTGCTTCCCGTGAAGGCGGAGTCTCTGCGTGCGCGATGCCCGCACAGCACAGTGGCAGAACTGCGGCGGTGATGATTGCCGCTGCCTTGCCGAGCCTTCGTGCGAGGCGTCGGAACGCCAGTTCCACATCCCAGCCTTCGAGTGTCGTGCGGCTGTTGAGGTATAGACCGAACCCGCCGCCGACATAGAAAAGCTCCACGAGCGTCATCGCCACGAGATAACCGCCGATGAGGCTCCATTCCAGCCACGGTGCCATCTGTCCGTTTCTGAACACCGTTTCCATGAACGCATCACCGAGTTCAAACGCGCCGAGCGGATCCGACGTCATCTGACTGCCGAGCGTGAGCAGTGCGAAGACGAGGATCCATTCGTAAAGTCCGCACAGCATCACCAGCGACACCGCTGTGCCGCCAGCCTGCCGCAGCAGCACGCCGCGACGATCTTTCCACGCACGACCGCGCTGACCCTCGAGATCGATCACCGGCAGCAATAGCGGGCGCGCCCATGAAAATGCAGGCCCTGCGATCCACCACGGCACACGGGCGATGAGCAGCCACGGCAGCCGCCGCACGAGCATCCCCGGCCATGCGTGCAGAACATCGCGCAGCCTTGGCGTCGCACCAAAAAGCGAACGGCTCAGGATGAAAAGAGGAACGCGATCATACACGGGTTTCAGCCACCAGATCACGATCAGCACAATCCCCACGGGCACCCAGCGCGACGCGAGCAGCAGCAGCGCCCACAGCGGCACAACCGTGAGACTCCACGCGGCGAGCAACAACGGGAAATGGCGCCGCGTCATCGCAAACCCGAGGTCCACCGCCTCCCACGAACCACGCGGGCGCAGTTCTGCGGTCACTTCCTCAAGTTTCATCCGCCGTCCTCCTTCCCGCGAAAATGAAATACACCGTGAATATCACCCAGCCGAGAATCCCCGCTGTGTGTTTCATCAGCGCAGGGACGGATGACCCCGACCAGAAGCCCTCGATGGCTGCTGCGGCTATGAGCATCATCGTGCTGCCGAGCAGCACGGGCAGCGCGCGCTTCCCCGCCTCGCGCATGGCCGCTACGCGAGGCAGTCGGCCCGGATGCACCAGCGCGAGGCCGATCCGCACGCCCGCAGCGGCACCGAGGATGAAGCCCAGCAACTCGAACGACGAGTGGCTTGCGCAAAACGTGTAGAGCCGGTGCAGATTTCCCGATGTGTGGACGTAGCCGAACATTGCGCCGATAAAAATCCCCTGATAGCCCAGCCCATACACTGCGCCCGCGCCGAGCAGCACTCCGCTCGCGAAGATGCGGAAGTGGATGCTGACATTGTTGATTATGTAGAAGCCGAACATCGCGAAGCTCGACCCGAATTTGTCGCGCACAAAATCGTCCATCGTTTCCTGCCCATACATCGCGTCCATCTGAGCCTGCGCCTCGGGCGGCAGCAGGGCATAAATCCATTTCGGCTCAAAATATGCCGCCGCGATGAACGCGAGTAATGGCGCGAAGAACAGTGCAATGCACAGCCACACCACGCGCTGCTCCCTCCGCACCGAGCACGGGAATGTGGATGCAAAAAAACGCACAGACGCCCCCGAACCGAGCCGGGCTGCCGCGCTGAGATGCTGGTAGGTGCCGATGACGAGCACATTGAGCCGCTCGCACAGACGCCGCCCATACATCCGGTGCTGCGCGAGCGCGAGGTCGCCGCACACCTGCCGCGTCCGGGATGGAGCGGTGGTGTTCCAGCGCGTCGAGTGACTGTTCGAGTTCACGCCACGAGTCGCTGTTTTTGTCCTCAAAGGCGGATGGTTTCATGATTCACGGAGCCACATTCCCATCGCCAGCGCTCGCACCACGCCTTCGTGTCCGCCCGCGCCGAGCAGCGGTGCAAGCGGTTCGATCATTTCCATCTTCCGTGAGTCACTCCACGTCGAGGCCCGCTCACTGAACTGGATGAAAGCCTGCTGTTCCTCGCGTGTCAGCACCATCGGCGGCGCACTCGGCGTCACACTCGCACGCAGTGCCGCCGTGACGTCGAGAAATTCCTCACGCACATACACGACCACGGTGTCGGCGACGAGATCGCCCAGCCGCTGGAATCGCTGCGTGATGAGGCAGGATGCGACACCGAAAAAATAAAACCCCACCGCAAGCACCCACAGTTGCCACTGCGGAAGCAGCGGCATCATGTCGCCAAAGCGCACCAGATTCCGCAGGAACGACGCGCCCCATCCCACGCGCTCACCCGATGTGCACACCACCCGCAGCCCCATCATCTTTTTCCCGGGCGTCTGTCCCTTTCGCAGCACCTCGAAGAGGACGAAATAGCCCCAGTAAGTCATAAAAACGAGCAACAGCCACACACCGACTCCGGCCATGATACCCACAATCTGCGACACGAGCATGATGATTAAAAATTCGACGACGACAAACACGGCAACCAGCAGCATATCCGCGAGCAGCGCCCACGCGCGAGGAAGCGGCCCCGCCGGGCGCAGCAGGATTTGCACGCCTTCGGCGAGTTCGATGGATTGCAGGGTGTCGAGTTTGGGAACAGCCACAGTGCGTGCGCTTCTAGCGGTTGTTTCAAAAGATTCAACCTTGACCGTGAAATGTCATCCAAGCTACTTCCGCGCGTAACCACCACCAGACAACTATGACTGACAACCCATACGAGGCACCCTCCGCCAACCTCAGCGGACACGAAACTTATGGAGAAAGATCCGATGGCGTGACGCAGGGCGTCGTCGAACAACTCCGCCGGACGAAAGGCTGGACCCGCTTCATCGGTATGCTGTTCATCATCCTCGGCGGTGGAGGTGTTCTGGCTTCGACCAGCCGTTCCATCCGTGGCTTGGGTGCCATGGCTGGCATCATCATGGTCGTCTATGGACTGATGGGTGCGCTCTATCTCGTCGCTGGTGCTAAGCTGAGGGGCTTCTCCTCTGCGGTGCAGCGACTCATGTATTCCGCGCAGGAACGCGATTTGGAAGACGCACTGGATCGTCAGCGTAGCTTTTGGGTCTTCATCGGTGTGCTCATGCTCATTCTTCTCGTTGTCGGCATTATTGCAGTCATTGGTGCGATCAGCGCCTTCAAATTCTAATAAAGACAAAGCCATGGACAGACCCTACCAACCACCCGCATCGAATTTCGGAGGTCATGAAAATTTCGATTCATCCGGCCGAGTCTCGCAGCGCACCACCGACATCATGGCCCGAACCAAAGGTTGGGTGCGCTTCATCGCAGTTCTCATGTTCGTAAATTTTGGTATCTCGGCGATACAGGCTATGCTCGCGCTTGGAGCGACGGGTGGAGTCGAAAACATCTCCTATAAAATGGGCCAGTTTGCCGGACTGGCTATCGTAATGCTGTTTTATCTTTACCCCGCGCTAAAATTGAACAGCTACGCGAGCCGCATTGGCGTTCTCCTGCAAAGCGGACGGGCAGGCGATCTCGAGGCCGCACTCAATGAACACCGCGCTTTCTGGCGCTATGTCGGCACCGTTGCCCTCATTATTCTGTGCATCGGCGTGATTGCGGCGTTCATCGGCATCCTTGGGGCTGTGATGCACTAGCGCACTTCACGCTGTGTGCGTGGTTTTTCCTCCGCTGTGTCAGACGATCAGTGTCGGGGGTATGACTGCTACACGCGGAAGAGGGCACCCATCTTTTTGCCGAGGATTTTGCTGGCGATGGCGATGGTGAGGCCGAGGAAGACCATCGCCCAGACGCCGAGAGCGGCTGCGAGGAATTTGCCGTCGCCGATGAGTTGGAAGAGTTCGTAAATCGCTTTGGTGATGGGGTAGTGCTGCTGCTGTTGGGCGAGGATGAGCGAGTCGCTGACTTCGAGCATTGCGAAGGAAAATGCGAGCAGTGCTCCGGCGAGGACGTTGGCGGCGATGAGCGGGAATGTGATTCGGCGCAGGGTGCGTAGGGGAGGGCAGCCGAGATTTTGCGCGGCTTCTTCGAGCGTCTCGCTGGTTTGCTGGAGTCCGGCGACGGCGCTGCGCACGACGTAGGGCAGACGGCGCACGGCGTAGGCGATGATGAGCAGGAGCGTCGGGTCTTTTCCGGGATTCATGAATTCAAAGGCGCGACCGGGCTGTGTCATCGAAAGGTAGCCGAAGGCGAGGACGAGGCCGGGGACGGCGAGGGGCAGCATCGCGACGGCGTCGAGCAAATGGCGGCCCGGCAATTTTGTGCGGACGATGACGTAGGCGATGGCGAGGCCGAGCACGATGTCGAACGCCACGCTGAACGACGCGTATTTGAGCGAGTTCGTGATGCTGGGGACGGTGAGGTAGTGGCCGAGCGCATCGGCGTAGTGGCGCGTGGTGAATTCCGCCGGGAGCACCGTGCGATACCAGTCGCCCGCGAAGCTTTCCAAAATGACGCCGATGTGCGGAAGCAATGCGATGAAAGTGATGCCCGCAAACGCAAGCGCGCACAGCGTTCCCTTCGCACCGCTGAGTGTGCGCGCGCCGGATGCGGTGGTTGCTTTTCCAGACATCGCGTGTTCGCCGCGGCCAAAGAGCAGCTTGCTCGCGAGGTAAAGCAGCAGCGTGGCGGCGAGCATCACGACGACGAGTGCGAAGGGAAAAGGGTTGCCGGAGATTTCCTTGATGCCCTGGAAAATCTGCACGCTGGTGACGCGCGCGTAGTCGAAAATGAGCGGCGTGCCCAGTTCGGTGAATGCGAAGATGAAGACGATGGTGCCCCCGGCGAAAAGCCCCGGCATGATCAGCGGAAGGGTGATGCGACGGAAACGCCGGAAGCCGGTGCAGCCGAGATTCGCCGCCGCTTCCTCCATCGCAGGATCGAGGTTTGCGAGGGCTGCGGTGAGGTTCAGAAAAAGAATCGGGTAAAGATGCAGCGCGTTCAGCACCACGATGCCCCAGAACTGCCCTCGTCCCAGCCAGTCAACCGTCGCGCCGGGATCAAGGATGCCGAGGTGCGTGAGCAGCGTGTTCAGCGCGCCATATTGCCCGAGCATCGCGCGCACTCCGATGGCACCGACGAACGGCGGCAGGATCATCGGCACCAGCACCAGCGCATTCAGCAATTTCTTGCCGCGAAAATCGAAGCGGTCGCTGAGAAACGCGAGCGGCAGCGCGATGGCGAGCGTGACCACGGTGCTTGCGAGCGCGAGCAGGAAGCTGTTGCGCAATCCCTCGACGTAGATCGGATTTTTAAAAACCTCCGCGATGTAGGCGAAAGTGAAGTGTCCATCCGCATCGAAGAACGCCCGCTGCACCGTCGTGACGAGCGGCCAGACGAAGAACGAGCCGAGCAGCGCAATCGTTGCCGCCCAGACGAACCATGCGAGGCTTTTGGACATGGCGGGCGTTGTAGCGGAGGGAGTGCGCGGAGCAAGGGCGCGCTACGCAAACACACGTTCTGGTGTGCGGACTTCGTTGCGCTGGGT
>CAIYUV010000079.1 GCA_903929475.1 uncultured Spartobacteria bacterium | reverse complement strand
GCGGTGGTGGGCGGCATCCTGCGACCGACGGTGGTGGGAGCGATCCCTGCGAACACGAACTTGACGGTTGCGAGCAACATCGGGCTTGGGATCGCCGCGCTGGATCTGGCGACCAACGGGATTGATTTGACCATCGGCACGTTGAACATGGGCGGCACCTCGGTGATCGGCAACAACGGGCTCAATGCATCCAACGGTTCGTCATTGATCACGACCGGGAGCGCGACGCTGACACTGGGCGGGAGCGTGAGCTCCGACAGCAACGTCAGCGCCTACACCGCGACGATCCTTGGCAAGCTTGCGCTGGGAACATTGAACCTGACGCAGGTGAACACCGGGACGGCGCAGTTTACGGGAGTGCCCTCGTTCTTCGTGAGGGACTTCAACGTGAACGACAGCAACAACTCGGCGTTCGACATGAATGTGGGGGCGGTGATCTCGGGTGCTGCGGGACTGTCCAAGAACGGGAACGGCACACTGCTGCTGTCGGGCAACAACACCTACAGCGGGGCGACGATCATCAACAACGGCACGCTGTTCATCACCGGGAGCAGCGCCTCGACGGGAGTGACGCAGATCAACAGTGGCACGCTGGTGTTGCGCAGCGCGAACGGGCTTGGCGGCAACGCGAACACATCCGCAGTGAGCGTGAGCCCCGGGCAGAACTTCACCTACAATCCGCTGGTGGACGGGCAGCTTGCGGTTGGAGGAAACCTGACCTTCATCGGAGCGACCGGATCGAGCAACGCCACCATCGGTGCGGCCATTGGAGCGACGACGACGAGCGCGGAGATCAACGTGGTTGGAGCGGCAGTGCTTCCGAACTTTGCACAGAGCATCAACATCTACGGAGTGAACGGCGTGTCGCCCGCGACGGGGACCTACACATTGATCCACGGCGGAGCAGGCAGTTCGCTCAACCCGACGACAGCGCCGACGCTGGGCTTTGTTTACAACAACACGAACTTCACGGTGGGAGCGTTCACCCGTTCTGCCACGGATCTGCAGATCGATGTCACCACCGCCACGCCGCTCACCACCGCCTACTGGCGCGGGGGATTGAGTGGGGCCACTACAACTTGGACGGCATCCAACGGCAGTTCGGCCAGCAATTGGTCGTCCATTTCTCCGTCAGGCGCGGCTCAGGCCATTATTCCTGGCATCAACACCGACGTTATCCTTGGGGCTTCCCCGGCCGGTAATGATGCGTGGACCAATTCGATTCTCGGTGCGGACATGAGCATCAAGAGCCTGACGATCAATACGACCAACACCACCAACTCGCTGAACCTCAATGCGGACGGTTACACCCTGACGATTGGCAGCGGCGGCATTAATCTCATCAGCGCTCCGCAAAATCAGACCGTCACCATCAATACCGACATCAAGCTGGCTGCGGCCCAGACTTGGACGGTCAGCAGCCCGTTCGTCAGTCCGCCCAATTACGGAAACAATTACCTGACCATCAACGGCAATGTGGACAATCAGGGAAACCTGCTCACGCTTAACGCTCTCGGCGGCCAGAATACTCCCACCATCAATGGAGCGATCAGCGGAGCCGGTGGGCTGACCAAGATTGGTGGCTATCAAGCCTACCTCTATGGTGCCAATACTTACAGCGGAGCGACCACGATCAATGGAGGTAGCATTTACGTTGGAGGACAGAGTGGAACGATCGCTTCATCCACGAGCATCACTATCAATCACGGCGACCTCACACTGAACAGTGGCAGCGCCAACGAAAGCTTCGTCAATCGTGTCGGAGACAGCACAACGATCACTACGACGGGCGGCGGATTTTACGTGAGCAATTCCGCCACGAACAACGCCAACTATTCCGAGACCATCGGTGCTGTGACAACGAATAGCGGTCAGTTTGATGTGTGGTTGCAGCAGAACTCCGCTGGAGTCGCCAACAATACACAAACGTTGACCCTCGGCGGACTGACCCACAACGGCACTTCGGTGATCACTTTCTCCGCAAACACGACGCAGCCGAATGCGGCGACCAATGTGATCAAGGTCACGGGTGCGACAGCGACACCTGCTGGGCAGATCATCGGTGCGTGGGCTACGACCGGCGTGGACAACGGCAATCAGCGGGACTACGCGGTTTATGATGCATCCGGAAATATTTTGCCTGCAAACATCGCCGTTTCGGCGCAGACGACGTGGACGAATGCGGCGAACGCCTACACGATGGGAAGCGGCATTTTGGGCACTACAGGCAACGAGACGCTGACGGCGAATCGGACCGTGATGGCGCTGAGGGATGTTGGAAACAACGACACGCTGACCCTTGGCACTTTCAACTTAGAAACCAACGGGCTGTTCAACTACGCGAACAACAACTGGAACATCAACAGCAGCGGAGGAGTGATCCGGCAGAACGGGACGGCGGCGGCTAACCTCTACATCACAACGAGCAACCAGGGCGGTATCATCATGAACGCACCGATCGCGGACAATGTCGGAGCGCTGACGTTGGTGAAGAGCGGCTACCAGAATCTCTATTTACGTGGTGCGAACAGCTACACTGGCGGCACGGTCTTCAATGCGGGCACGCTTTTCATCAACAGCGCCACATCACTTGGCAGCGGGCCGCTGACCTTCAACGGAGGTAGTCTTGATGCGGAGGCGAATGTGACCGCCGCATTCAATAACACCGTCACGATCAATGCCGACTTTACCTTTATCGGAACGCAAAGTCTGAACATCGGCACCGGCGCAATCACACTCGGCACGACACCCGGCACGGGCCGCACGATCTACGTGAATAACAATACGCTGACGCTCGGCGGCGTGATCAGCAACGGCACTACGGCAAATGCGCTGACGAAGGCGAATGGCGGCACGCTGATCCTCGGCGGTGCCAATACTTACACCGGCGGCACTTCGATCATGGGCGGCACTTTGAAAGTCACCAACGCCAGCGGTCTCGGCACCGGGAGTGTGTCGTTGTCGCAGAGCGCCAAATTGAATTACGCAGCCACCGTTGATGCTCAATTGGCCATCGGTGGAAACCTATCCATCACGTCGGGAGGAACGACAGCCATCGGTGGTTCGATTGGCTCCACAAACACCAGTGCCGAAATCAATGTCGCCGGGACTGCTTCCGCCACTTCCGGTGCTGTCAAAGTGAATCTTTACGGCATTAACGGTGTCAGTCCCTCCACCGGCACATACACTTTGCTGCACAGCGCCAATGGAAGCAGCACACTCAACAGCCCCACGTATTCGCTTGGGACTGTTTTTAACGACACGAATTTTTCGATCGGTGCGTTTTCAAGCACAGCCACCGACCTCATGGTTTCGATCACCAGTGTTGCGCCTCTGGCTAATGCTTATTGGAAAGGTGGACTCAGTGGTGCGACCAACCTTTGGGCAGTTTCAGACGGAACGGCCAACAGCAACTGGGTCACAGCAGTCGGCGGCGGTGCCACACCGCTCGTTCCCGGCTCTAACACCAACGTTTTCCTCTCGGCCACTTCGATTTCTCAAAACCCGAACGACATGAGGCTCGGCGCGGATATGTCGATCAGGGGGCTGACCATCACAAATGTCAGCACACCCAACGACGTGAACCTCAATGCGGATGGCTCGACGCTGATGATCGGAATCGGCGGTCTCACGATGAACACGGGTTCTCCGGTCGGAGGAAACGCCAATTTCAACGCCAATCTTGCAATAAGCGCGGCGCAGTCTTGGACGAACAACAACAATGCCAGAACCCTCGTCATCAATGGCAGCGTCGCCAACGGTGGCAACCTGCTCACCATCGCCGGGAGCGGACCGACCAATCTCAATGGCGCGATCAGCGGTGGTGGCGGTCTCACGATGAATGCCAGCAACAATCTCGTTCTGGCTGGCGCGAATTCGTTCAGTGGTGGTGTGACGCTCAACAGCGGCACTCTCTTTATGAACAATGCAACGGCGCTCGGCGCAACGGCCGGAACTTTGATTATGAACGGTGGCAATCTTGACCAGAACGCCGCCGCTTCCATCACAAACACCAACAACAACCCGGTGACGATCAACGCCAGCTTCACCTTCGGTGCTGCAACGAACAACGCGCTGAACCTCGGCACGGGTGCGGTTTCGCTGGGCACGACTGCGGGCACCACACGCACGATCACGGTCAACAATGCCGCCATGCTGACTTTAGGTGGAGCCATCAGCAACGGAACCACGGCCAACGCAATCACGAAGGCCGGCACTGGTACGCTGGCGCTCTTCGGCAACAGCAGCTACAGCGGCCCGACCACGATCAGCGCGGGCACTTTGCAAATCAATGGTGCAAATAGTTTGGGCAACGGATCGGCCACCAACACCATCAGCATGGCGGCGAGCACCACCTTGCAATCCACGGCAAACACCTACGACCTTGGTGCGAACCGCACCATCACCATGTCTGGCGCGGCAACGATCCAAAGCGATGCTGGCACGCTGACAATCAGCGGCGCCGTGAATAAAGGCGGGAATCTGCTGACGATCACCGGCGCTGGTAATTCGACCTTCAGCGGCGGCATCAGCAGCGCTGGCGGCATCACGAAGACCGGCACCGGCACGCTGACACTCGGCAACACGAACACCTACACGGGCGCGACGACTATCAGTAGTGGCACAGTCCTCGTTAATGGCAGCACCGCGTCGGGTAGTGCCGTGACCGTCACCGGCACGACAGACAACACCACCACAGTTCTCGGCGGAACTGGAACGATCAACGGCGCAGTCACCATCAGCGCGACCTCCGCGACAAATCGCATCAACGAAATTTCCGCCGGCGGGATTGGCGGCACCGGCATGCTCACCCTCGGCGGCGGCCTCACGCTTGGCGCGGGTGCAATCGGCTACTTCGACATCACGGATATTTCCATCAAGGATTTCCTCAGCGTCACCGGCAATCTCAGTGCTGCCAGTGGGACGAATATCGAAGTTCCAACCGGCATCGCCTCCAACACATATCCGCTAATTAGCTTCACAGGAACGGCATCGCCCATTTCTAATTTCAATTTACTAACGCTCGCCGGCGGTGTCGCGCCAGCCGGGTATTACCTCAGCTACGGCGCCAATGTGCTCAACCTGGTTGTCGCCAGCAACAAAGTGTGGAACGGCGGCAGCACCGTTGACAGTAACTGGACATCGGGCACGAACTGGGATGTGCCGGTCACCGGTGGTGAAATTCTGCATTTCGCCGGCTCCACGCGCACCACGCCGAACAACAACTTCACCGCTGGGACGCTGTTTTCCGGCATCACCTTCGATGCCGGTGCCGCCAGCTTCACCCTTGGTGGAAACTCCATCGCCGTTGCTGGCGACATCATCAACAGTTCATCCAGTAATCAGACCATCAACATCCCAATGGCGCTGTCGCGCGCGGTCGGCACATCGGTGGACACCGGCGCGAATAATTTGACCATCGGCGCTAGCATCAGCGACGGCACCAGCGTCGGCAAACTGATCAAGTCCGGCTCCGGCACACTGAATCTTACGGCGGCCAACTCCTACACTGGCGGCAACACCGTCAACGTCGGCACGCTCGCTGTGTCTGGCAGCGGCACACTCGGCGCGAGCACCGCGCCGTTGACGGCGGACGGAGCCACAGCCATCGTGAACCTCGGCGGGACTTCGCAGACAGTGGGCGCGGTCACTTTGAACAACGGAGCGCAGATCAACAACGGCACGCTCACCGGCTCTTCGTTCGCCGTTTCGAGTGGTTCCGTCGGCGCAAGCCTCGCAGGAGCCGCCGCCACGCTCACTAAAACAACTGCCAGCAGCGTGACCCTTTCCGGCGCGAATACCTTCGGCGGCGCGACGACGATCTCCGCTGGTGCGCTCAACGTCGGGCATAATCTTGCGCTGCAAAACACCACGGTGGATGTGGGAACCAACAACAACGCCCTCACATTTGCCGCAGGCAGCACCACCCCGACTCTCGGCGGCTTGAAAGGCAGCGGCAATCTCACGCTGACGACCGCTGCATCCGAAGCGGCGACGCTCATCGTCGGCGGAAATAATTCGACCACTTCATACAGTGGCGCATTGAGTGGTGCTGGCGGGCTCACCAAGTCCGGCAGCGGCACCCTCACGCTGATTAACAGCGTGTCGCATTCCTACCTCGGCACCACGAACATCACCGGCGGCACCCTGAAGTTACAAGGAGCCCCGGCAGCGGGCATCGCCTCCATCGGCACTCAGTTTGACATGGGCGCGGTCGGTAATGGCAACCCGCCTTCGCATTGGCGTCAGAGCGCGACGGCAAAGACCTTCGATCTTGATGGAAACAATATCTACGGCACGGACGGTTATCAGGTTGTCGGCAGCAACGCCCGCCAATTGGTGCCCGGTTATGTGACTGGTTTTACCCTTACGGGGAATATTTTCGGGGGCTTAGGCGGTTACGCTTTTATTGATGATCCAAACAACTCGGCTAACTCGATCCAGTCAGGGACAACAAATCCCGGAACCTCGAACGTATTTACTTTCACAGTCACCGGGGCCAGCGTTCCGAACACGATCCGGCTCGGTTTGATGATCGATGGGCTGGATATCGCAGGCTTCAATCCCGCCGCGCTCCAGATCAAGGAACTCAACGGTGCCTTGTTGCAGAGCACGAGTGTGGCGACCACATCCGGCACCTACAACAATAGACAGCCCGACTGGGTTTTTTTCGACATCACTGGCGCGTCATCTGGAAACCAGTTCACCGTTTTCGCCACGCAAGGCGGCAACGGCACAGCGACCGTTCAGGTCTTCACATTCGATTCGCTCAACGTCGCAGGCAGCAACCCGCTCCCGACTACTACGCCCGTGACGATTGCATCGGGTGCGGCCCTCGACCTCGGCGGTGCCAGCCAGCAGATACTCTCACTCGCAGGCGCCGTCGGCTCCAGCGTCACGAACAGCGCATCGAACGACGCCACACTCACCATCAACGGCGCATCCACTACAACCTTCAGCGGCGTCATCAGCAACGGTGCGACTAAGAAGATCAGCCTGATCAAGGATGGCAACGGCACGCAAATCCTCGCCGGCAACAACACCTACACCGGCGCGACCACGATCAACGCGGGCACGCTGCAACTCGGCAACGGCGGCACCACGGGTTCGATTTCAAATCTTAGCACGCTCACGGACAACGGCACCCTCACCATCAACCGTTCCAACACAGTTACACAGGGCGTGGACTTTGGCCTGATCAGCGGCACTGGAGGATTCACTCAGGCCGGCGCCGGCACGACGACTTTGAATTTATCCAATACTTACACCGGGCCGACGGCTGTGAACGGCGGCACGCTCGCTGTGACCGGCACACTTTCCGGCAGCACGACCGTGAACAGTGGAGGAACGCTGGCTGGTGACAACGGGACTTTGGCAAATGTCACCATCAACAATGGCGGTGCTTTCTCGCCGGGAGGCAGTGGAACCGGCACGCTCACGGTCAACGGTGATCTGAATTTGAACAGCGCCTCGTTGTTCCGCGTTCAGTTCAACTCGGATGCGACAGCGGTGGACACGGTCGCGCTCAACGGCAATTTGAACATCGCCAGCGGAGCGACATTAAACGTGTCGGATATTGGATCGAGTCCGAGCAGCATTTTTGGCATACCTGCGCCGATCATCGCCTACAGCGGGACGTGGAACGGTGGCACATTTTTGGGCCTGCCCGACGACAGCTATTTCATGAGCGCGGGACAGGCCTACTATATTTCCTACGATGGTGCTGGCGGCGAAAGCGTCGTTACACTGACGATGCTCGCGGTCATTCCAGAGCCCGGCACAGCAGTGTCCCTGCTCGGCGGACTCGGCCTGCTGCTCGGAGTGCGCAGGCGCAGGGTTTGAGGCAGGGCGTTTACGGCTGTGGCTTTTCCTGAATGAGATCACCGAGGCGTCTCGCTAGTTCTTCCTGGCCTTGGCGAACGTCGTTGAGGCCCTGAAGGGTATCGTTCAGACGGTTGGTGAGGTCGGCGCGTTTTTGTTCCTCGCTCACGACGCGGGCTTGATAGTGCTCGGGGATGATGGCGATGCCGGGGCCGGTGACGTTGTTCGTGTCGCGTGCTTCGATCCAATAGTCCACCACGTCGCCCTCGACGAGCGGGGGGATGAGGCGATCCAGCTTCCATTCGAAACGGCGCGTGAGTGATTTCGGCTCTTCGTTGCCGAGGTCGAGGTCGATGGTTTTGCGTGGTGAGCCTTCGATCCAATTAGTGGCGTAGTGGAGGCGCACGTTGCCGATGCCGAAGTCGTCCTTCGCCTCGAACACGACAAGCAGTGTGGCTTTGGCAGTGACGAGTTCTTCGCGACGCGCGGGCCAGAGCACGCGGACAGTCGGTGGCTGGTCGGGGAGGATTTCGATGCGATAGACGGCCATGCCCTTGCTCTCGACGCCCTCGGTATCCACGAGGTGAAAAGTCATCCCGCTCACATCCTTCGCGGGGATTTCTGCGATGCCGCTCCACTCCGGCGGCTGGGTGGCATTGGATTTCAGATCGAATTGTTTCAGCGCGATATTTTTGTCCGCGCCGACGAGGCGGAGCGTGGCGCTGCGCAGCGGCGCGCTTGCTTTCAAGCGAACGGAAAGTTTGGAGCCGGCGAGAAGTTTGAGTTCGCCGGGCGAGCGGTATTGCGGCGCAAGTTTGGTGTAGGCGGGCCACTGCTGCTGGCACACGAGGCTGAGCACAGTCGGGCGCGGGCGCACGCTGACATGCGCGACGGGAGTCTTGTTGTCACCGAGTTCGAGCCAATACTCGAAGGTCTCCTGCACGCTTTGCAGGGTGCGAAAAAAGTGCGCCTTGTTCAGCGGGTCGGCGTCGAAGGTGAACTCTTGTTTCTTCCCGTTCGTGGTGCGCAGCAATAGCTTGCCAGCAACGGGGACGATGCCTGCGGCATTTGCCTCGATGCGCACGTCGTCGCCGACTGCGATCACGCGGTCGCCGCTGAAACCGATGATTTGTGTTTTGCGCGGCAGCGGCACTTCGACGAGGCACGCGCGCTGGAAAAGCGGCCAGCTCGCGCGCCCGCCGTAAAACCACAGCACGACGGCGAACACGAACGCAGACGTGCCAATTTTCATCCAGAGCCGCAGTTTGTCCGTCTTCACCACACGCTGAAAATCCACCTGCCTCGCGAGTGCTTCCGTTTCTTTCAATAGCGCGCGCACGAGCGCGGGTGGTGTGTTTTCGTTTTGGCGGGCGAGTTGCACGCTTGCGATGAAGCGGCTGCGAAATTCCGGCAGCGCGCGCTCGATGCTTAATGCGGTGCGGTCGTTGTCCGGCTTGTGCATCCAGCGTCGGATGCCGAACCAAAACAGCACGAAGCCAGTGCCGCCGACTCCCGCGAGGAGAAACAGCGCGCGCGCCCAGCGCGGCAGGCCGACGAGCCAGTCGAGCGGCATAACGACGGCGAGCCATGCGATCAGCGCGGGCAAGGCCATCGCGATTCCGGTTTCGAGCGCGACCCGTCCTGTGCGATTACGCACGCGCGCGAGCTGCGTGGCGATTTCCGGCGCGGAGACGGAGAGTGGCTGCGGCTCGGTGGTGGTTTCGGCCACGGTTTAGTTTGAGATGGTCTCGTTCAAATTGAGCACCACATTTGCCAGCGCAGTCCACGCGGCGAGCTCGGGGATTTTCGCATCGGCGGGGCGGGGGAGGTCGCCGACTTTGGTGAAATCATCCGCAGCTTTTGCGTCCTGCGCGTAGCGGGCGATTTGCTGATCGAGTGTCTTTTGCAAAATCGCCTGCTCCTGCTCGCTCGGCGGACGCGTGACGGCGAGTCGCCACAGCAACGCGAGCCGCACCTTCGTATCGGCACCGCCCTCTTTAATCACCCGCTGCGCGAGCGAGCGCGCGGCTTCGACATAGACAGGGTCATTCATCAGCACGAGCGATTGCAACGGTGTGCTCGTGCGTGCGCGTATCGCGGCGCAAAACTCGCGGTTTGGCGCGTCGAACGTGAGGAAGCTCGGATACGGCGTGCTGCGCCGCCAATACACGTAGAGGCCGCGGCGATACTGGCTGGCGTCGTGCGTCTGCTTGTAAGTGTAGCCGGCCATTTCGTTCACGTCCCAAATCCCCGGCGGCTGAAATGGCATCACGCCCTTTCCACCCATCTGCGGATTCAGCAGTCCGGAAATTGCGAGCGCATTGTCGCGCACAAACTCGGCGTCCAGTCGGTTTCTCGGGCCGTGTGCGAGCAGACGGTTCTCGCTGTCTTTTTCCAAATGCTGCGGCGTGATGCGCGAAGACTGACGGTATGCAGTCGTCATCAGCATTTGCTTGATGCCCCGCTTCACATTCCAGTCGCGCTGAAAATCCGCAGCGAGCCAGTCGAGCAATTCCGGATGGCTCGGCCATTCACCCTGATTGCCGAAGTCATTCACAGTCTTCACCAGCCCCGTGCCGAAAATGATCGCCCACCAGCGATTCACCGCGACGCGCGCGGTGAGCGGGTGGTCGGGCGACATCAGCCACTTCGCAAGATCGAGGCGAGTGTAGCGTGTGCCGTTTGCAGGCGTTGCGCTGATTGCGGGGAGAAAGGCGGGCGTCATCGCGGTGACTTTCTCGCCGTTCTGATCGTAGGCGCCGCGCATTTTGATGAACGTGTCGCGCGGCTTGTCCATCTCGACCATCACCATCGTGTTCGGGAATTGCTTCTCGATATTCGCCTTCGTCTTTTTCGCGTTGTCAATTTTCTGCTGCGCGCTGGCAAATGCGGGCGACTGTGTTTCGCGGAAAATTTTCTTCAACTGTTCCAACTGCTGCGGCGTGCGTTTGTCCTTCGGCATCGCGGCGATCTCAGCGGCGACGTTGCCGCCGAGCTGGGCGACCTCGTTCGCGGCGAGCGCGCGTCCGTAGATGCGCAAGTCGTCCACGCGTCCGAAGAAAGCGGTCCCCGCCGAGCCGCGTCTTCCGATGCTGAACGGCTCCGTTGTTTTGATCGTGTCGGTGAGCGTATCAATGACGACCTTCACTTTTTCCGGCTGACCGTTGACGAACATCTTCACGCCCGCGCCCTTGCCGGAGCCATCGTAGGTGATGGCGAAGTGCAGGAAGGTTTCCGCCGGAAGATTGCGTTCACATTCCACGTGGATCACGTTCGCCGGCCATTTATTGATGAGATGAAAACTCGGCTTCGCGCCGTGAAACTCGACATCCCATCCGCGAACGTCGCCCTCTTTCTCCATCTTGCCGAATGGCGAGCCGCCCTTGGCTTTCACCTTCAGCCAGGCCGCGACGCTGAACGGCTGGTCTTTTTCAAAACCGAACTTGTCGCCGTATTCGATCCAGCCCGTTCCATCCACGCGATAGCTGTTGTCCTTCGCGCCCTCGGTGAAATTCCCTGTGCCCTTCTCCGTTCCGGCGACCTGCTTGCCATCGTCGCTCGCGCCGTTTCCATCCGTATCGAGTGGAAATTTCACGACCGGTCCCTTTGGCTCCCCGGTTTTCAAGGTGACCGCGAGAGTTTTTTCCCACTCGGCCTGAGAAGCATCGAGCTTGGATTCGAGTTCCTTGATTTGCATTTCCCCGCCGGCGATTTCGCCGTCGAGCCTTGCAAGTTCCTTCGTTTGATCCGGCGTCGGCACCGTGAGCACGGGCTGCGGATTTTTTTCGCGCACGCCGTCCTTGCCGTTCTCAGGCACGTTGTGGAAAAACGAGTAGAGCGAGTAAAAGTCGCGCTGCGTGATGGGATCGTATTTGTGGTCGTGGCACTGCGCGCAGCCGACTGTGAGGCCGAGCCACGTCACGCCCGTCGTGGCTACGCGATCCACCACGTAGAGGTTCAGGTATTCCGACTCGATGATTCCGCCCTCGTCGCTCGTCATCACGTTGCGATGAAATCCCGACGCGACTTTTTGCTCGATGGCTGCATTCGGAATCAAATCGCCCGCGAGCTGCTCGATGGTGAAATCGCTGAACGGCTTGTTGTCGTTGAAAGCCTTTACCACCCAGTCGCGCCACAGCCACATGTCGCGCAGCGAATCGTTGTGGTAGCCGCCCGTGTCTGCGTAGCGCGCGAGGTCGAGCCACGGCACCGCCATGCGTTCTCCGAAATGCGGCGAAGCGAGCAGACGATCCACCGTTTTTTCGTAGGCGTTGGGCGAATTATCCGCGAGGAAGGCGTCCACTTCCGCTGGTGTCGGTGGCAGGCCCGTGAGGTCGAGCGTCACGCGACGGAGGATGCGCGTCTTTTCCTCCGGCGGCGAAAATGCGAGACCGGCGCGCTGGAGACGCTCGGTGAGAAAGGCATCAATCGGCGTCGCCGCTCCGGCGATATTCGGCACCGGCGGCTGCACCACTTTTTGAAACGCCCAGTGCCCCGTGTAAACCGCTCCCTCCGCGACCCAGCGTTTCAACACCTCCACCTCGGAGGGCTTTAGTTTTTTGTGCTCCTTTGCAGGCGGCATCACATCCTCGGGGTCGGTGGTGGTCACGCGCTTGATCAATTCACTCTCCGCTGGTTTTCCGGGGACGATGATTTTTTCGCCGCTCTCGCCTTTTCCCATCGCACCCTCCTTCGTATCGAGGCGCATCTCCGCCTTGCGCTTGCCGGAATCCGGCCCGTGGCACGCAAAGCAGTTTTCGGAAAGAATGGGCCGCACTTCGCGGGCAAAATCCACCGGCGCGGCGAGGAGTGGCAGCGGCAAGAGCATCGTGGCGAGAAGCAGATTTTTCATCGTGTGGGAAAAGAGCGGTAAACTGCCTTAATCTTAGCCACGAAAACGGACACCGCCAGCATACTTTGAAGTTTGAGCGGACGCTGCGGCGGGTGGTGGAGCCTAGGGGGTTCGAACCCCTGACCTCCTCAATGCCATTGAGGCGCTCTACCAACTGAGCTAAGACCCCGTTCGCAGCGGGCGCGGAAATTGGGCGAGCAATTCGCGTATGACAAGGGGATTTTTTGTGGAGATTGTTGATGCTCTTTCTTCAGCACACGAGTTTCACAATGTCGTGCGCATTGACCCGCCGGAGTCGCGCCACTAGCTTGCGCGCTCTTTTTCCAAACTACGAATGAGCGCGAACTACAAAGACACCCTGCTGCTGCCAAAGACGGACTTCCCGATGAAGGCCGATCTCGTGAAGCGCGAGCCCGAGCGGCTCGCGAAGTGGGAGGCTGCGGGGCTGTATCGGCAGATTCTCGATGCGCGGATCGGCGCGCCGCTTTTCGTGCTGCACGACGGGCCGCCGTTCGCGAATGGCGACGTTCACATGGGCACGGCGCTGAACAAGATTTTGAAGGACCTCGTGGTGAAGTCGCGCTCGATGCTCGGCTTCCGCGCGCCGTTCGTGCCGGGCTGGGACTGCCACGGGCTGCCGATTGAGTTCAAGGTGGTGAAGGAGCAGCGCGGCCTGGAGCCCGCGGAAATCCGCCGCCGCGCCGAGGCGTTCGCGCGCAAATACATCGACATCCAGCGCGGGCAGTTCAAGCGGCTGGGCGTGTTCGGCTCGTGGGAGGATCCGTATCTCACGCTCGCGCCGGGCTACGAGGCGGACATCATCCGCGCCTTCGGCAAGCTCGTGGAGAAGGGGCTCGTGTATCAGTCGAAGAAGCCCGTGTATTGGAGCACCGGCGCGCAGACCGCGCTCGCTGAGGCGGAGGTGGAATATGCGCAGCGGACGGACCCGGCAATCTGGGTGAAGTTTCCAATCGCAACAGGGCCTTGGGCGAAAAAGGCCAGCATGGTGATCTGGACGACGACGCCTTGGACGCTGCCCGCAAATCTTGCAATCGCGGTGCATCCAAAAGCTCCATACATCCTCGCAAAAATCGAGCATCCTATCGGCACGAGTGAGTTCGTATTCGTGGCGAAGGCACTGTTGGAATCTTTTGTCGTCACGCTTCAACAAGCGGAGCACGGCACGAAGGTCGTAGTGCTTCAACCGAATCCGAATGACATCACTGACTACGGGCGCGAGTGGACTGGCGAAGAAATGATCGGATGGGAGGCGCATCATCCGTTTCTGAATCGAACATCTAAAATAATCACCGCCGACTTCGTCACACTCGATACCGGCACAGGCCAAGTCCACATCGCGCCGGGCCACGGCAAGGACGATTACATCGCCGGACAGCAGAACGGTCTGGCCGTCCTTTCGCCTGTTGATGACTTTGGTCGCTTTGTTCAGCTTGATCCCGAATACGGTCAATTGCCCGAAGCGTGGATTGGAAAAGAAGTCGCGCCGATGAATCCGAAGGCGCCTGATTCCGCAAATGCTGCGGTTATCGAGGAGCTGACGAAACGAGCATTGTTGTTGGCCGTTGAATGGACGCCGCACGACTACCCGCACTGCTGGCGCAGCAAGACGCCCATCGTCTTCCGTGCGGTGGAGCAGTTTTTCATCAAGGTGGACGCCATCCGCGCCGATGCGCTAAAGGCCATTGATGAGACGCAGTGGATTCCCGCGTGGGGGCGCAACCGCATCTACGGCACCGTCGAGTCGCGGCCAGACTGGTGCATCTCGCGCCAGCGCACGTGGGGCGTGCCGCTGCCGGTTTTCTACGAGGAGAATGGGACGCCCATCGTGCGCGCCGACCTCGCCGCGAAAGTCGCCGACCTCGTCGAGAACGGCGGGACGAATCTGTGGTTTGAAAAGGACGACGCGTGGTGGGCTGGGCAGCTCGGGCTGCCCGCGGGCACTTCGCGGCGCAACGACACACTCGATGTGTGGATTGATTCCGGCGTCTCGCATCAGGCCGTGACCTCGCGGCATCCGGAGCTGAAGGCGTGCGGCGGAGTCGCCGATATTTATCTCGAAGCGACCGACCAGCATCGCGGCTGGTTCCAGTCGTCGCTCATGACCTCGGTCGCGCTCACCGGCCACGCGCCGTATAAGACGGTCATCACGCACGGCTTCGTCGTGGACAAGGACACGAAGAAGAAAGTCAGCAAGAGCGACCAGGGCACTTACAAGAAGCCGATGGAGGCCGAGCATTTCGTCGGCAAATTCGGCGCGGACATCGTGCGCCTGTGGGCCGCGAGCGTGGATTTCACGAATGACGTTCCGTTTTCCGAGGACAGCTTCGCGCGCACGAGCGAGGCATACCGCAGCTTCCGCAACGTGCTGCGCATCCTGCTCGCGAACATCGCGGGCTTTGAGCCGAAGGGCAGCGAAGACGCGAAGGGCGCGACTACGGTGGACAAGTGGGTGCTGTCGAAATTGCAGGGTGTCATCGCGACCTGCCGGGCCGCATACGTGGCCTACGACTTCCGCCGCGTGTTCGAGACGGTGAATCAGTTCTGCACCGTCGAGCTGAGCGCGCTCTACGTGGATATCACGAAGGATCGCCTTTACTGCGACGCCGCGAATTCACCGCGCCGCCGTGCGACGCAGGGCGTGATGCACGTGTGCTTCGACGCCGTGGTGAAGCTCCTCGCGCCAATCCTCGCCTACACTGCCGACGAGGCGTGGGAATTCTCCGGCAAGAGCACGAGCATCCATATCGAGAAATTCCCCGACGCCGACGCCACGCTCCGTGACGAGACGCTGGAAGCGAAAGTGGACGAGTGGCTGAAGCTCCGCGCCGCCATTTACCAGCAAGCCATCGAGCCCGCGCGGCAGGCAAAGACCATCGCGAAGTCCCTCGAAGCCGCCATCACGCTCGACATCGCCGACGCGCAGCACGCCGCGCTGAACGCCGACAAGGCCGAGCTGGAGGAATTCCTCATCATCAGCGAACTCACCCTCGCATCCGGCACCGAGCCCGTCGCGAAAGTCTTCCGCAGCGGCCAGCCGCAATGCCCGCGCTGTTGGCGCCACCTGCCGCTCACCGCACGCGGCGTCTGCACGCGTTGCGACGAGGCGCTGCCCGCGTAGATGAAGTTCCTCGCCGCCATCGCGCTGCCACTCTACGCGCTCGACCAGCTCGCGAAGTGGTGGATTTTCACCCACTACGCGCTTTATCCGAGCATAGAAAACGTCGCCAAATTCCCCGACGTGGTTGAAAAGACGCAGCACCTGCCGCTCGCGCACGATGTGATCCCCGGCTGGTTTCAAATCGTCCATTGGGGCAATACCGGCGCGGCGTTCAGCTTCCTCAGCGATCATCCTTGGGTGTTCATCCTTCTTTCCATCGCTGCGTTCATCGGCCTGCTCGTCGCTTGGACTCGGAATGTCTTCACCGATGCACCGTCCCGCCTCGCGGTCCCTCTGCTTTTGGGCGGCATTCTCGGCAATGTCACCGACCGTTTCATCCACGGCTATGTCGTGGATTTTCTCCTCGTGGATTTGCACGTCCGCTTTGCGAATCCGTGGCCGGCGTTCAATGTCGCCGACTCGTGCATTTGTGTGGCCGCCGTGCTTTTCGTCGTCGCCGCTTATCGCGATACGAAGAAGGCTAAGAGCTGATTTTTCCGGGGTGTCCACCGTCCTTGCCAGATAGGAAAGTGCCCGCTAGGGTGCGCGCCCTTTTATGAGCAGAGAACCGTCCAAACATCCAGGGTCACTTCATCGCAAATGGTCACGCCAAGTCGTTGATGGCGCAGAGCGCGCCGCCAGCCGGGCGATGCTGCACGCCGTTGGTTTTGCGCGGGAGGATTTCAAGAAATCGCAGGTCGGCATCGCGAGCACATGGAGCATGGTCACCCCTTGCAACATGCACATTGATGCACTCGCGCGGCAGGCCGAGGCCGGCGTGGGCGCAGGCGGTGGAAAAGGCGTCATCTTCGGCACTATCACGGTTTCCGACGGCATCAGCATGGGCACCGAAGGGATGAAATACTCGCTCGTGTCGCGCGAAGTGATCGCCGACAGCGTGGAGACGGTGATGGCCTGCGAAGGCTTCGACGGACTCGTGGCGATTGGCGGTTGCGACAAAAATATGCCCGGCTGCATCATCGCGATGGCGCGCCTGAACCGCCCGTCGGTGTTTGTTTACGGCGGCACGATTTTGCCCGGCTGCATCACCGGCATTCTCGCGGAAAAGCGGCTCAATAAAGAGCGCGCCAGCCTGCTCGCCGACAAACCACTCGACATCGTTTCGTGCTTCGAGGCTGTGGGAAAACACGCGGCTGGTGTGATGGACGAACGCGAACTCGCACTCATCGAGGAACACGCCATTCCCGGCGCGGGTTCATGCGGCGGAATGTATACGGCGAATACGATGGCCAGCGCGATTGAAGCACTCGGCATGTCGCTCCCGAACAGCTCCGCACAAAATGCCGTGAGCAAGGAAAAGGCGGCGGACGCACGTGCCGCAGGCATGGCGGTGGTGGAATTGATCAAGCGAGGCATCCGCCCAAGTGACATACTCTCCCGCGAGTCTTTTGAAAATGCCATCTCCGTCGTTATCGCACTCGGCGGCTCCACGAATGCTGTGCTCCATCTTCTCGCAATGGCCCATGCCGCGAACGTGAAACTGGAACTTGATGACTTCACCAAAATCGGCAAGCGCGTCCCCGTGCTCGCCGACCTCAAGCCGAGCGGACGCTTCCTCATGTCGGAGTTGGTCGCCATCGGCGGACAGACGCCGCTCATGCGCATGATGCTCGAAGAAGGCCTGCTCCACGGCGATTGCATGACCGTCACCGGCAAGACGCTGAAAGAAAATCTCAAGCGCGCACGGACGTATCCGAAGAATCAGGAAATCGTCCGTCCGTTCAGCAATCCGATCAAAAAGGACAGCCACCTCGTGGTGCTTTACGGCAACCTCGCGCCCGGCGGTGCCGTGGCAAAAATTTCCGGCAAAGAGGGGCTCAGCTTTTCCGGCAAGGCCATCGTTTTTGAAAACGAACAGGACGCGCTCAAGGCGATCCTCGATGGCAGCGTGAAGAAAGGCCACGTCATCGTCATCCGCCACGAAGGCCCGGTCGGCGGCCCCGGAATGCGCGAGATGCTCAGCCCCACCAGCGCGGTGATGGGCAAGGGACTCGGCAAGGATGTCGCACTCATCACCGATGGACGTTTCAGCGGCGGCTCGCATGGATTTGTCGTCGGCCACATCACGCCCGAGGCCGCACTCGGAGGACCGCTGGCCGTGGTGAAAAATGGCGACCCGATCACCATTGATGCGCAGAAACGTTCGCTGAACCTCGGCATCGCGAAGGCAGAACTCGATAAGCGTCTCAAAAAGTGGAAAGCCCCGGCCCCGAACTACACCCGCGGCGTGCTCGCCAAATACGCAGCCTCCGTGACGAGCGCCAGCAAAGGCGCAGTGACGGACCTGATCTAGTCACGCATGGCGGACGAAGCATTCCAGTCTCTCGCCGCCGCATTGCGCGAAAGAATCGCCGTAATCGCCGACCGCGAACTCTACGCGCGCGACCCAGCCGCGCATTTAGAAAAACTGAAATCAGTCTCGGAAAAAATCACATCGCTCGCGGCAGCACTGCCGCAGCCATTGGCTGGTGACTTTGCCCACTACCTGCACCGTGCGAGCTACGCCAAAGCGCTCGCATGGTTGGAGGCGCGTGCTTAATTTCCCAGTATCCGGCGCACACGGCGTTTCACTTTTCCTGCGAAGCTGCGTGTGAATTCCCCGATGCGACGGGCGCCGCGACCGAGCGGGCCACCGCGCTTTCTCCAGGCCTCCGCGCGCTCTGCGGCAGGCGTGGTTTTCCCGACGAGCCACGGATACATTTCGCGATTTGCCGAAGGCACGGGCGCGCTGCGAAAAGCGAGGATGTATGCGCGGCGAGGGATGTCGGTCGTGTTGGCGCTCGCGCCGTGCAGCGTGCGGCAGTGGTGAATCGCTGCGCCACCGGGAGGCAGCGGGCAGGGCTCTGCGGCTGCGCTATCAAAATCCCCAATGCATTCCAGTGCCGACTTGCGCGGGTCGCCGCCAAGCGAGCGATGTTCGAGAATGGGGCCGCGATTGCTGCCCGGGATATATTGCATACAACCGTTTTCCACGGTGGCGGGCTGGAGCGGCATCCAGATGCTGAGCTGCTCGTAATCCATGCCGGGATCATAGCGGTGCGCCTCGTCCTGATGCCACGGCGTCGGCGCACCGAAATGGGCTGGCTTGAAAATCGCGTGCTCAAACCACGGCTCGGCAGTCGGGCCGAGGAGTTGGCGTGCGATGGCGAGCGCATTCACGCGAAACTGCGTATCGCCGAGTTCGGGTGCAAATTCGATGGGGTTCAGGATTTGCGGAAGCACCGGCGTCTTGTCCGCCTCATCACTGCCCGCGAGGTCAAAAGACCTTCCCTTTTCCCAGCCAGCCCGCTCCGCAAAAAGCCGGTCGAAAATCCCGCGCAACCGCTCCACTTCCTCCGCAGAAGTGATCGCGTCGAGCTGCAAGTATCCGCGTTCGCGGAAACTGGCGATTTGCTCGTCAGAAAGGGTGGTCGTCATCGGCACGGAGCGTTTCCCTAGCAGGAGCAAGGCCCGATGGCCCGCCAAATGTGCGGCTAGACGCTGACGGTGCCTTCGAAGACGAAGTCGGCGGGGCCGGTGAGGGTGACGTTTTTCCAGCCGTCGCCTTCTGGCTCGAAGCCGACGAGCAGGGTGTCGCCGCCGCGCACTGCGACGCTGACGGGCGAGGGCGCGCCGGTGAGGCGTGAGAAAATGAGCGCGGCTGCGCAGACGCCGGTGCCGCAGGCGAGTGTTTCGTCTTCGACGCCGCGTTCGTAGGTGCGGATGGCGATGCCGCCGCCGGGCAGTTCGGCGACGAAATTGGCGTTGGTGCCTTTTGGCGCAAAGTGTTCGTGGCGGCGGATGGCGCGGCCAAGGCGGACGATATCCGTCTTTTCCAAATCGCTGACGAACACGACGGCGTGCGGGACGCCGGTGTTGAGGAAATGCACTGTCAGTTTTTCATCCGCGACGAGCAATTCGGCACCGGGCGCAAATGAATGCGGTGGCGACATGGCGATGCGCACATTCTCGCCGACCAAGTCCGCGCCGATGACTCCTGCGAGTGTCTCGAAGGTGACGCGCCCGTTTTTTCCGGCGACCCTGCTGGCGAAACGCGCAAAGCAGCGCGCGCCGTTGCCGCACATCTCAGCCTCGCCGCCATCGGCGTTGTAGTAGCGCATTTTGAAATCTGCACCGTCGGCAGCGGGTTCCACGGCAAGCAGCCCATCCGCGCCGATGCCACGATGGCGGTCGCAAATGCGGGCGATGGCTTCGCGGTCGAGCGAGTGGCGGAGGTCGCGGTTGTCGAGCATCACGAAGTCGTTTCCGGCCCCGTTCATTTTGGTGAAATTCAACGTCATCCCTGCCGAAATACGCGAAGGACGCGGGATGTCAACGGGGCGCGCTTACGCGGGAAAGCTGGCGAGCACTTCCTCGCGCGTGGCGACGGCGGTGCCGGTCTTGGCGACGACGATGCCGCTGGCGTGGTTCGCAATTTCCGCAGCCTCGCTGGCGGTGGCTCCGCTTGCCAAAGCAGAGGTGAAGACCGCGATGGCGGTGTCGCCCGCGCCGCTGACATCAATGACTTCCTGGGCGCGCGTCGGGATGTGATAAGACGCGCGGCCTGCGGTGAAGAGCATCATGCCCTGCTCGCTGAGTGTGACGAGGAGATGGTCGCAGCGCCATTTTTCCAAAAGGATCGCGCCCACTTCGAGCAGCGCACGGTCTTCCATCGGCGGCTCTACGGGATCGGTCACGCTGCGTCCGGCGGCACGAAATGCCTCGCCGCGATTGGGCGTCACGCACGTCACGTCGTGCCAGCGGATCGAGTTGGAGGGCTTCGGGTCCACGGTGACGATTTTCTTCGCAGCACGCGCTGCATTTACGATGGCATCCACGAGCGGCTGGTCGAGCAGGCCCTTGTCGTAATCCTCCATGATGATCGCATCAAGCGACGGCAGCAGCTTTTCAAAATGAGCGAGCACCCGCGTGCGCTGCTCGTCGCTGAGGCCGCGACGCTGCTCGCGATCCACGCGAACGACCTGCTGGTTCCGCGCAATGATGCGCGTCTTGCGGATTGTCGTGTAGCTGGGATCGAAAATGACGCCATCGAGCGTGACGCCGCGCGTTTCCAAAATGCCGCGCAGTATTTCCGCATCGTGCCCAGTGCCGGCTAGGCTGAGCAGATGCACATGGTCCACAAACTCGCGCAAATTCCGCGCGACGTTTGCAGCGCCGCCGGCGTTGAAAGTTTCTTTCACCACTTCGACAACCGGCACGGGTGCCTCTGGCGAAATACGTCCGACTTTCCCCCAGATGAATTCATCGAGCATCATCTCGCCAACGACGAGAATGCGTTTGGAGGGAGCGAGGATTTCGGAGGCACGTTTACGGTTCATTTATGCGAGAGCTTCGGTGACTGCGGCGAAGAGCAGCGGCAGCATCAATTCGTGGTGCCCGACAAGATACACGCCTTTGCCACCGAGCGCGGTGGGGCGGCGCTGGACGTTTTCCGAGGGGCGATAGTGGCGCGTCATGTCGAGTGTTGCGGTGGTGAACTTCTCCACTTTGTGACCGAGGTTGCGGGCGATGGTGAGCGCTTTCAAAAAAACCTCGGGCATGATCACCGCGCTGCCGACGTTGAGCACGACACCGCCTTCGAGCTGCGCGCACACGGCGGCGAACGTCTGAAAATCGCGGTAGCTCGCTTCGCCGAGATGCGCGCCGTTGGTTGTCGGGTGCTGGTGGATGATGTCGGTGCCGATGCCGATGTGGACGGTTACCGGGATGTCCAGCTCCGCGCCGGTTGCCATGATCGAGAGGTGCTTGTTTGGAAATGCGAGCGCGTGTTCTCCGAGCGCACGTCCAGCGCCGAGGCCGCGTGCGACGCCGTACGCGAGAGCGGCGTTCATCATACGGCCCGTCTCGTCCACCATGCCGAATGATCCATCGTTCAACCCGCGCTGAACGTCCTCGCTCGTCTCGCCGTTGTAGCACAACTCAAAGTCGTGAATCGCGCCCGCGCCGTTGAACGCAACTGCGTTGACGATGCCGCGACGCATCGCGTCCACAATGAGCGGATTTAGCCCGACTTTGATCGAATGCGCGCCCATCATCAGCAGCACAGGGCGCTGGTTTTTCACCGCCGTTGCGATGGCGGTGACGACACATTTGAAATCCTGCACCGCGAGGAAATCCGGCAGCTTGTCGAGGAACGTTGCGAAGCTTTCACCGGCGGCGTGCGGTTTGGCGAATGCTTCCACCGCGACCTTGTTGGCGCGGTCGGCGACGGGATACGTTCGGATTTTTGAAAAGTCTAAAGGCGGAAAGCGCACGCGTGGAAATCTGGAATGTCCGGTGACGAATGTCGAACGTCGAATGTTGAATGTTGAACGTCGTATGTCCGCATCGCCTCGCAATCGGACAGCCGGGAGTCCGGTTCGTTCACATTCCCTTCGAGCCGGGCGGTGGATTTTGCGGCCATTTGTCGCTGCGGAATGGCG
>CAIYUV010000078.1 GCA_903929475.1 uncultured Spartobacteria bacterium | reverse complement strand
ATCCCCGGCGTGCTCGGCGACGACGCCAGCGCGACGGACGACAGCTTCGCCACCGGCCTCCTCGAATTCCCCCACTACACCCGCCCGCCCGAGTATCGCGGCTGGAAAATCCCCGACATCCTGCTCAGCGGCAACCACGCCGCCATCGACCGCTGGCGCCGCGAGCAGGCCCTCGAACGCACGCGCCAGCGCAGGCCGGATTTGCTGCCGCCGGAGAAAAGTTAGGCCTCGCTACAGCGTCATGGATATTTCGATTACAGGCGCCACGAGCCAACGGAAGTTTCTGAAAACATGCGTCCGTCTTCGTTGGTTCTTAGACGAGTTGCGAAGCTGCGCAGATGACGTGGACACGAGTGCGCAGTGCTTTGATGTTTTACAGCTCGTCTTCTTGGACAGACCGGAGAGCTTTCTGAAAGTTGAGGGCACGCGAGACGGAGACCGTTTGCTCCAGATTCATCTCGGCATTGGCCTTGATCGAAACTTCAGTCAGGAGCACGACTACAAGTTCCTTTGCCTTGTGGCGGCGCAAGCCTCGCGTGCGATTCAACAGTCACCACTGGGCTTAGAGCTTCGCGGCGAGGTTGCCACACGCGTTGAGCTATGGAGAGATTCTCTTGTAGAGAGATTTGATGAAACACACAAACCGTCGGACTAACCCTGCACCAAAGCGCCTTTCACAGCAGCGCTGTTCCGCCATTTTCTCATGACCCGCGCCACCCGCCCCGTCCTCGACATCCGCGGCCTCGACGTCCATCGCGACGAAACGCTCATCCTCGACCGGTTCGACTGGCGCGGCGAGCAGGCTGGCACTTGACCCACAGCCGCACCTCTGCGATTCCTTTCCCATGCCGACGACGCTCGAACAAGTCACCAAGGAAGCGATGGATCTTCCGCCGCGCCAGAAGCTCGCGCTCGCGGAGTTCCTGCTTGAGAGCGCGGAAGCCGCAGCCGATCCCGAAGCGGAGGCAGCGTGGGATTCCGAGATTCGCGACCGCATCCGAGCCATTGATGAGGGCCGCGTGGCCGGAGTCCCCTACGAGGAAGTGATGCGTTTGGCTGAAGAGCGTTTGGTTCCGTGAACATGCGGTTTGTAGAAGAGGCGCAACGCGAGTTTCTTGATGCGATCTCTTTTTACGAGGAAGCGCGTGCCGGACTCGGACGGCGATTCAAGGATGAGGTGGATCGAAGCATTTTTTGGATTGCCGATCACCCGGAGCTTTACCACCTCCGACCGGGCGCATATCGCCGCATCAATCTCCGGGTGTTTCCTTACTACGTGCCTTACATCGTCCGTGAACAAACGCTGTGGGTTCTCGCTGTGGCTCACGGCAGCCGCAAACCGCTCTATTGGATTTCCCGCCGCAACGTAGCCGAGTAACTCCCATGACACGCACCACCCGCCCCGTCCTCGATATCCGCGGTCTCGTCGTCCATCGCGATGAGACGCTCATCCTCGACCGGCTCGACTGGCGCGTGCTGCGCGGCGAGCACTGGGTCATCCTCGGCGCGAACGGCTCGGGCAAGACTTCGCTCCTCAGCGCGCTCACCGGCTACCTCACGCCGAGCGCGGGCGAAATGGAATTGCTCGGCGAGACCTACGGCAATTCCGACTGGCGCGAACTCCGCAAGCGCGTCGGCATCGTCAGCAGCGCCGTGCGGCAGAAAGTTCCCGATTGGGACAGCGCCGAGCTGGTCGTCATCGGCGGCAAATACGCGATGCTCGATTACTGGGGGAAAGTGAAAGCCGCCGACCGCATCGAAGCCGCACGCGCCATGCGCGCCGCCGAGTGCGGACGGATCGCACAGCGCGACTGGCGCGTCCTTTCGCAGGGCGAACGCCAGCGCGTCCTCATCGCCCGCGCGCTCATCGCGCAGCCGCGCGTGCTCATCCTCGACGAACCGTGCGCCGGACTCGATCCCGTCGCACGCGAACATTTCCTCGCCTTCCTCCAGCGCCTCGCCGTGCGAAAGAACGCGCCCACGCTGCTCTTCGTCACGCATCACGTGGAGGAAATCGTCCCCGCATTCACGCACGCGATGCTCCTGCGCAGCGGACGCCTTTTCGCCAGCGGCGAAATCACGGGCGTCCTCACCAGCGTGAATCTCTCCCGCACCTTCGGCTCCCCGCTCCGCATCCGCCGTCGCGCCGGACGCTACACGCTCACCGCTTGAGAGCGCTTCCCAAACTGCGCGCGTCATGTATCCTTCGCGCGCCATGCTCCGCCTCACGCTCATCGTCTTCCTCGCGCTGACAGCGTTTGCATTTCCACAAGCCGCCGTGGATGCCGACGTGAAGGACGCCGTGATCGTGGATACGCCGAGCGAACAAATCATCACCGGCGCGTTGCGTTGGCTCGCTTCGCAGCAAAATGCGAACGGCTCGTGGAGCGTCAGCGCCGGGCGAAAAGGCGAACATCCCATCGCGATGACCGGCTACGTGCTCATGGCCTACATGGCTGCGGGCAATCTCCCCGAGCAGGGCGAATACGCCAAGCAGGTGAAAAGCGGCATGGAGTTCCTGCTCGATCAACTCGGCGTGGATGGACAGTTCCGCGGCGTGGACGGCGGCAAATACATGTATAACCACGGCATCGCCACCATCGCACTCGGCGAGCTTTACGGCGAAACGCGCAGCCCGGCCATCCGCGAAAAACTCCAGCGCGCCATCAAACTCATCATCACCACGCAGACCGAGAAAGGTCCGAATAAAGGCGGCTGGCGCTACCAGCCCCGCCCCGGCGATGCGGACATCAGCGTCACCGTCATGCAAGTCGTCGCCCTTCGCGCAGCGAAAAATGGCGGGATCGACGTGCCGCAGCAGACGATTGACGACGCCGTCGAATACGTGAGGCGCTGTTCCGTCGGCAACAGCGGCGGCTTTGCCTATCAAGCCGGACAAGGCGGCCCCGGCTACGCGCGCACCGCCGCCGCGATTTACTCGCTTCAAGTCTGCGGCCACTACGACGACCCGCTCGTCGCCACCGCGAGCAAATATCTTTTTGATCACAAATTCGACAAACAGTTCTGGGCCTACGGTTCCAACTACGCCGGCCCCGCACAATATATGATCGGCGGCGACACGTGGAAGCGCTGGTATGATTACATGAAACAAGTCCTCGTCCCCTCCGTGAAGCGCGTGGGCGAACAGTGCTATTGGGACGACAACGAAGTCGGCCAAATCTACGCCACCGCGTGCTTCACCACCATCCTCGCGATGCCCTGGCACTACATCCCGCTCTACCAGCGCTAGGGAGGAAAATCCGAAACAAGTTCGATGGTGAAAGTTCAAAAGCGTTTCCAAACACCCGCTCCCGGCAGATTCATGATTCGCAGCCGGACTTTTTGGATTTCGTGCCTCGTGCTCGTTTCGAGTTTCGGATTTCGCGCTTCGGGCTTCGCCGCCACCGTTCAGCTTTTCGACGGCACCGTCCTCGACGGCACGCTCAGCTTCGACAACGGCCTCGTCGTGCACGGCGCGACCACTGTGAAGCTCGGTTTCACCGACATTCTCCGCGCAAAATTCGCCGACGCGAAAGCCGAGGAATACCAGCCCGGCCTCGTCCTCGTCAGCGGTGCACGCATCGCCGGGCCATTCACATCGCTCGCCGACACCACCGTCAAAGCCGGAAACCGCAACCTCACCATCCCCGGCGGCGAAATCGCATGGGCCATCTACCAGCCCTTCGGCACAGACATCGCCGCGCAAATCCCTCGCGGAAAAATCGGCGCGCTGCTCCCCGGCGGCGATTTTTTTGAAGGCACCGCCAAGTCCGCCGACTCGAACACCGCAAAAATCGTCAATCCCATCTTCGGTCCGCGCACCTTCGACGCAAAACGCAAGGAACTCCACGCTCTCATCCTCCGCGAAATCAAAACGCAGCCCGCAGGCTTTGAAGTCGTCACCACCGACGGCAGCATTTTCCCCGCGCTCGACATCCTCGCCCGCGACGCCACCGGGGTCACAATCCGCCACGCCCTCTACGACGGCATGAAAATCGAAACCAAGGATATCCTCGAAATCCGCGCCGGAATCTCCCGCTACACCGCACTCGATTCCATCAAACCCACCCGCACCGACGGCGCCACGCAACCCGCTTTTTCCGCAGGCAAAATGCTCGACGGCACCGCGCTCAAACTCGGCGACAAAAACGTCCACGGCTTCGAGACCGCAGCCGGTGCCGCCATCACGTGGGACATTCCCATCGCCAGCGCCAGCTTCGTCGCCCGCGTCGCCGCTGGCCCCGCCACACCCGCCGGCCAAAAAATCACCTTCGCAATCTACGCCGACGGCCGCCCCGTCGCCCGCAGCACCCCCGTAGCCGTCGGCGACGCCCCCGCCATCCTCCGCTGCCAGCTCACCGCCATCAGCAAACTCACCCTCCGCGCCGAAAGCCCCACCGGCACCGGCATCTGGGCCGATCCCGTCCTTTTCCGCCGGTAATCCACATCACGCCCCGAAAATCACTGCCATCCGCACGGACTGCCGCTGCCATTCACCATTCGACATCCTGCGTTCGCTGATTATTTTCGCCCTCGTATTTCACAACCATGATCATCCCAAACGTCAACAAACTCTCGGACGAACAACTCAAGGAAGTTTCGGACATCGTCGGCGGTTTTGGCTGCCGGGTGCAGGTGATTACGGGGCAGGAGCGGTGCATTTACGCCATCATCGGCGACGAGCGGAATGATGACATGGTGACGAAGCTCGAAGGGCTTACCTACATTAACCGCGTGGATCGCATCCAGAGCCCGCACAAGCTCATGGACGTGCGCTCCAGCCTCGCGACGCACAAGGTGAAAATCGGCGGCGTCACGCTCGGCACGGAGCCTTTTTTCTGCGCGGGGCCGTGCACGATTGATCCGAAAAATCCGCAACTCACCATCGAGACGGCGCACGCTGTGAAAGAAGCCGGCGCACACGCTTTGCGCGGCGGGGTGTGGAAGCCGCGAACAAATCCTTACAGCTATCAAGGCGACGCGAAGGCGCTGCTCATTTTGATGGAGGCGAGCCGCGCAACGGGACTGCCGGTGGACACGGAGGTGATGGACGAGGAACACTTGCAACTCGCGCTCGAAGCTGGCGTGGACTGCCTGCAAATCGGGGCGCGCAATGCGCTGAATTACGCACTGCTCCGGCAGGTGGGGCACGCCATCGCGGGCAGCGGGGTTTGCGTTCTACTGAAACGCAGTATCCACATGGGCGCGGTGCAGGAATTCATCTCGGCAGCGGAATACATCGTCCAACTCGGCAACCCGAATGTCATCCTCTGCCCGCGCGGCACACAGCCCGCGCTCGACGGCTACCGCAATCACCCGGATGAAAGCATCGTGCCTCTCTTAAAGGAGCGCACTTGGGCTCCCGTCGTGGTGGACCCATGCCACTCGGTCGGCAAGGCGGCTTACGTCCCGGCGGCTTCGCTCGCGGCGATGGCTTATGGGGCGGACGGGCTTTGCATTGAGTGCAATGTGAGCCCTGGCAAAGGCATCGGCGACGATCCCAAACAGGCTGTGACGCCCGACGTTTTGAAAACGATCATCCAGCAGGCGCGTGCGCTTTGGAAAATCCGCAATGGGCGTATGGGATAAAACGAAGATCTCGATAGATTTTCTCACGGCATCGCTCCTGCTATTCGCAACACCGTTGACCACTATTCTTAGACAGCCAATGCCCAAACTCCTCGTAAAACATCCGCAGCATGGAGACGTGACTTTCACCCTGACAGGCGAACGCATCACCGTCGGACGCCGTGCGGATAATGCGATCCAGATCAACCACGGCACCATTTCCGGCCACCATGCGGAGTTTGTCTCTGTGAACGGCCACTACGTGCTGCGTGATCTCGATTCGACAAACCACTGTTTTGTGAACGGGGGGCAAATCCTCGAAGCGCCGCTGAAAAGCCAATGCAAAGTCACCATCGGCACTGTCGAGTGTGAATTCGTGCCGGACGACGCCACCCCCGCAGACGCGACGCCACCCAACGACAGCCTTCGCAAAACCATCGGCATGCTTCGCGAGCAAAACGAAGTCTTGATCGCCAAACTCTCCGACCAGCAAAAGCAGATTGATATCCTCGGAAGCGCCCGCCTCCTCACACCAGCCACGGGTGCGGATATGAACTCCCTCCGCGCGCAGGTGGTGAAACTCACCAACGAACGCGACGCACTTTCCCGTGAAAACAAAACCCTCCGGCAGGAAGTCAATCGTCTCCGTGGAATCGCTGCACTGAGCGGCGACAGCGTCTCGATGAAGGATACCGTCCCCATCACACTGCCGCCGGAGCCGATACTCCCGAAAGCGAGAGTCATCTCGGTAGGCACCGACGCGAACATTCAGATTTTCGAGCATGTCGCGGAACTCAACGACAAACTCCGCCCGCTCGTCTCACTGCTCAGCCGCCAGCCCGAGGACATGGATGCGCGCAACGAAATGCTCGTCCTTTGCAGCCGTATGACCGAGCGCACTAATTCGCTCAGTCATCACCCCGTTGGCCGACTTGTGACCAGCCTTGAATCGCTCCTCCGCGACCTCGCCCACCGCACCGGAGCCGTCGAGCCGGGCCTCCTGCGCACGATCACGCAAGCCGTGGATTTGCTCGCCATGCTGCTCACGCCTGAAGTTCTCGCACGCAGCAACAATCTCCCCCAGCCCTCAATCCTCGCATTGGACGACGACAAAGACCTGCTCCCCGCCATCGCCGCCTCGCTGGAATTCGCCCACCTCGCCACCACCGCCTGCGGCGATGCAAACGAGGCGCTCGGCTTGATGTCCGAAGGTCGCTTCGACCTTTTACTGCTCGATATCGGCCTCCCGGATATCAACGGCCTCGATATTTGCACATCCATCCGCCAGATTCCCGCGCACGCCAAAACGCCCATCGTCTTTCTCACCGGCCACGATACACTCGAAAGCCGCGCGCAAAGCTCCCTCAGTGGCGGCACCGACTTCATCGGGAAGCCATTTAATATGTTCGAACTCACCGTCAAAGTGAACACGTGGGTCTTCAAAAACCAACTCGGTCTCGTCTGAGCATTTGGTTTGTGCAAGCGCACTTTTCACACTAGAAGGAGCGCAGTTAAACCATGAAAACGACTTTCACCCTGACCGCAGGCATCGCACTCCTCTTCGCCGCGTGCCATTCCACCAAGACGGATATGTGGCAAAAAGTCGTCTCCTCCCCGCGCACCAGTTGCGACGACAAGGACAAATCGCGCGCCTACGCCGCCGAGCTTCACACCACGCTTCTCCACGCCGGCATCGCGCACAAGGTCGTCACCTTCCAGTTCAAATACTCCTCGAAATACACCATCAGCGGCACTGCCGAGCGCACCGCGATCATCTACTGCGATCCCGCCGAGCCGAAGCATCCGTATTGGGTCATGGACGATCACCTCACCTCGCCCGTCTGGCTCCCGGAGGAATCGGTCGAAAAGCAGGTGGACTTTTACCTTCGCCGCTCCACCACCATCGTCAACATCACCGACTTCCCCGCTGGCGACGACAAGGCCGTGAAACCGCTGGAAAAATCCGTGCATCGGAAACCCGCCGTCAGCCGCATCCAGCCCGCAAAACCCGCCGCGCCCGCACAGCCGAAAACTGAACCGCAGCCTGCAAAAATCTCCAAACCCGAAAAACCCCACGCGGAACCCAAAACCACAATCACTCCGGTGGAGGAGAAAAAGCCGGTCGCCGCGATCAAAGCCGAACCCGCTCCGAATCCTTCGGCGGAAAAGAAGACGCCGCTCATCAACAAAGCCGACGAAACCCCGCAGGCCACAATCGTTCCCGCGCCAGCCGCTCCAAAACTCCGCGCACGCCCCGGCCTCATCGGCGTTCCGACCAGTTCCGCCACGCGCAAGCCCGGTTTTTTCGAGAGTCTCTTCGCGCGCATTTTCGACCGCGCCTAGTTTGGAAAATCCGCGCACATCGCGCTTGCCAGACCGTGTGACTTCCATTTAGCAGCAAAGCCGTGCTGCAAGGGTATCAAACAGGATCGGGGTTGTTCGATGAAATGGCGGGGGCTGCCACGCGACCGCACTACCGCAAGATGCGGGATGCGTTCGAGTCGCTCACTGTGCCAGAATTTTCCGCGCGCAGCCAGGCCGTGGATCTGGCGTTCATGCGACAGGGCATCACATTCAACGTGTATGGCGACGCGCAGGGCACCGAGCGGATTTTTCCCTTCGACATGCTGCCACGCATCATCCCCGCGAAAGAATGGGATCACATCGAGGCCGGCCTCAAACAACGCATCACGGCGCTCAATCTTTTTCTCCACGACATCTACCACGAGCAGCGCATCGTGAAGGACGGCGTCATCCCGCCCTACTACATCCTTTCTGGAAAACATTTCCGGCGCGAGTTCGCGGGCTTCAATGTGCCGAAGGACATTTACATCCACATCTGCGGCACCGACCTCATCCGTGATGCCGATGGAAATTATCTCGTCCTCGAAGACAACGGACGCTGCCCCTCGGGCGTGAGCTACGTCCTGGAAAACCGCCGCGCGATGAAGCGCACATTCCCCGGGATGTTTGAAAGCATCGGCGTCCGCCCGGTGGAGCACTACCCGCAGGAATTGCTGAAGATGCTCCAATACATCGCGCCCGCCGGAGTCGCCGAGCCGACCGTCGTGCTGCTCACACCCGGCGCATACAACTCTGCGTATTTCGAGCACACCTATCTCGCGCGGCAGATGGGCATCGAGATCGTCGAAGGCCGCGACCTTGTCGTCCGCGACTCGCGCGTCTTCATGCGCACGACGAAAGGCCAACGCCCCGTCCACGTAATCTACCGCAGGCTCGACGATGACTTCCTCGACCCCACCGTCTTCCGTCGCGACTCACAACTCGGCGTGCCCGGCCTCATCAACGCCTACCGCAGCGGGAACGTCTCGCTCGCCAACTCCATCGGCACCGGCATCGCCGACGACAAGGTGATGTATTATTTCGTCCCCCGGATGATCAAATACTACCTCGATCAAGAGCCCATCCTGCCCAACGTCCCGACCTACCTCGCCAGCGAAGACGCCGACAAAAAGTATATCGTCGAAAACCTCGACAAACTCGTCGTGAAAGCCGCGAACGAAAGTGGCGGCTACGGTATGCTCATGGGGCCTCGCGCTTCGCAAAAAGAACGCGACGATTTCAAAACTGCGATCCTCGCCGACCCGCGCAACTACATCGCACAGCCGATGATTTCGCTCAGCACACACCCTACGCGGCAGGACGACGGCACCTTCGAGGGTCGCCACATAGATCTGCGCCCTTTCGCCCTCTACGGCGAAAAAATCACTATCGTCCCCGGTGGCCTCACACGCGTCGCGCTGCGAAAAGGCTCGCTCGTCGTGAATAGCTCGCAAGGCGGCGGCTCAAAGGATACCTGGGTTCTCTACGGCGATGAGTAACTCCAGCCTTCCCATTTCGTCATCAGGCATCCGTCATTCGACATCGCCTTCCCTTTCCCACCTGCATGGCCGCAACCCAAACCCATACATACCATCGCCATGCTCAGTCGCGTCGCAAACTGTCTCTACTGGATGAGTCGTTGCATCGAACGCGCGGAAAACACCGCGCGTATCGTTGATACGAATCTCCAACTATTACTCGATATCCGAAACCTCGATGACTCCACTCTCGCGGAGCACTGGATGCCAATCGTCCAGTCCACCGGCGACGATGCGGAGTTCCTCGAGAAGTATCCGCGTGCCACCGGACAGGCCGTCACGGATTTCCTCGTCTTCGACACCGAGAATCCAAACAGCATCGTGAGTTCCATCGCGCAAGCGCGCGAAAATGCACGCATGGTGCGCGACCAGATCACATCCGATCTTTGGGAGGAACTAAACCGCCTTTACCTATGGATGCGCGGCCCGGATGCGCGGTATATGTGGCAGCAAAGCCCGACGGATTTTTTCACGCAGATCAAAAACACCAGCCTGCTCCTGCTCGGCCTCATCTATGCGACATTCGTCCACAACGAAGGCTGGCAGTTCATGCAGGTGGGAAAATTTCTCGAACGTGCGGATAAAATCACCCGCATCCTGGACGTGCGCCACAAGACCTTCCCAGAAAAAGGCGCACCCGTAACCATCACCCAAAGCGACGCGCTGGAATGGAGCGCCATCCTTCGCTCCTGCTCCGCTTGGGACGCCTACAAAGCCGCCTATGGCGCGGAAGTGCGACCCGAATGGGCGGTCGAATTGCTCCTATTCAATGAGGAGTTTCCGCGCAGCGTCCGCTTTTGCATCGAGAAACTGAACGACGCACTCCACGCCATCTCCGGCGTGCCCGCTCGCCGCTACAGCAACGACGCTGAAAAACTCTGCGGACGCCTCCTCGCTGAACTCGAATACGGGTCGCTCGACGAAGTCCTCGCGCACGGCCTTCACGGCTATCTCGACTTGCTCCAATTCAAGTTCAACGAAGTCGGCGAAGCACTTTTCAACGCCTACATCTTCCAGCCATTTCTCAATCTGGAGGACGAAATCCTCGTCCAACAGGAGATGCAGCAACAACAGTGAGCAAGCCCGACTATCTCAGCATCGGCTTCGAGCAGATGGATGCCGATCTGCACAGCCTGCTCGAAGCATTCGCCGAAGTCCTGCATGAACTCGGCCACGGCGAGCTCGCCGCTCACCTGCCCTGGCGCGGCAAGCCAATCGAGACGTCCGCCGAACTGCCGCCACGCCTCGGTCTCGCTTATTCGGTTGCATTTCAATTGCTGAACATGGTCGAGGAAAACGCCGCCGCCGCGATGCGCGAACTGCGCGAATCCAGCGAAGGGCTGACAGCCGAGCAGGGCCTGTGGGGCGCGCAACTCGCCCGGTTAAAAGCGGACGGAATCAGCGCAAAAGAAATCGCAGCCCTGCTACCACGCGTCCGCGTCGAACCAGTGCTCACAGCACACCCCACGGAAGCGAAGCGTCTTTCCGTCCTCGACCACCATCGCGCGCTTCATGCGTTGCTCGAACACGCACGCAACTCGTCCCAAACACCAACGAGTAAAAAGCGCCAGCGCGTTGAAATCAAAGCTGCCCTCGAACGCCTGTGGCGCACGGGCGAAATCCTTTTGGAAAAGCCAACACTCACGGACGAGCGTCGCAACGTGATGCACTACCTGCGCGAAGTCTTCCCTCGTGTGCTTCCTACGCTTGATGAACGCCTTCACCTCGCGTGGGCGGATGCTGGCTTCGCGCCCGATGCGCTTCGCGCACTACCGAGGCTGCGCTTCGGCACTTGGGTCGGCGGCGACCGCGACGGTCACCCCGGCGTCACTGCCGAAATCACTCGCGAAACGCTTGAAGGCCTTCGTGCAAATGCGCTGCTAGTCCACCATCGCAACCTCACAAAGCTCGCAGGAAAACTCACGCTCACCACATGGATGCAGTCACCGCCGCGTGCGCTGCGCGAAGGCATCGGACGTCTCGCCGACGCACTCGGCGAACTCGCAGCACCCACGCTCACAGCGCACGTCGAGGAACCGTGGCGGCAGTTCGTCTGCCTCATGCTCGCACGCCTGCCCGTCGAACTCGCACCCGGCCAGCGCGCACAACTCCGCGAAGGAGCCGCTTTTTACCAGCACTCCGCAGAACTCGCCACCGATCTTGCAATGCTCCACGCCGCGCTCGTCGAGAGCGGCGCACAGCGGCTCGCGGTCAGCGATGTGGAGCCCGTGCAGCGCGCACTCGAAGTCTTTGGTTTTCACCTCGCGCATCTCGACATCCGGCAAAACTCCGCATTTCACGCAAGGGCGCTCATGCAACTCATGGGTGCAGCGGGTCTCGATGGCAGCCAGTGGGAGGAGTGGAGCGAAAACGAGCGCCTGCGTTTTCTCGAACGCGAACTCCGCTCGCCACGTCCATTCCTGCATCCGAGCGCGAGCGCGGGGCCGGAAGCGGATGCCGTCCTCGGCTGTTACCGCGTGCTCGCGCAACACCTCGCAACATTTGGCCCGGATGGAATCGGCTCACTCATCGTGAGCATGACACGGCGGCTTTCAGATCTCCTCGTCGTCCATGTGCTCGCACGCGAAGCCGGGCTGCTACGCGCATTTCCCGAAGGCATCGTGTGCCTGCTGCCCGTCGTTCCGCTCTTTGAAACTGCCGACGATCTCGAAGGCGGCCCCGACATGGTCAGGCAATTTCTCGCGCAGCCCGTGACGCGCCGGAGCCTGGAGTTTCAGGCGAAACGCGAAGGCACGACACAACTCACGCAGCAAGTGATGGTCGGCTACAGCGACAGCAACAAAGACGCAGGAATCCTCGCAAGCCAATGGGCGCTGCACCGCGCACAATCACGGCTCGCAGAAGCAGGCGCAGAGAGCGGCGTGGACTTACGCTTTTTCCATGGACGCGGCGGCACCGTCAGCCGTGGTGCCGGGCCGACACACCGCTTCCTCGACGCGCTGCCGCACGGCTCGCTTTGCGGCGACATCCGCCTCACCGAGCAGGGCGAAACCATTGCGCAGAAATTCGCGAACGCCTCCACCGCCGCATACAATCTCGAACTTCTGCTCGCCGGAGTCGCCGGAACCACGGCGCGTCACTCGCACGGCAGCGAACCGAAGCACTCGCTCGCACCGCTCGTGGAAAAACTCGCCGCCACCAGCCGCGACGCTTACCGCGCACTGCTCGAAGCCGACGGCTTCCTCACTTTTTACCGCGCCGCCACGCCGATTGATGCGCTGGAGCACAGTCGCATCGGCTCGCGCCCATCACGCCGCACGGGCAAGCCGAGTCTTGCCGACTTGCGCGCGATCCCGTGGGTCTTCTCCTGGAACCAATCGCGCTTTTACGTCCCCGGATGGTTCGGCGTCGGCAGCGCTCTCGCTGCGCTGAGCGAGGATGAAATGGCGAAACTCTCCGCCGAATTGCGAAACTGGTCATTCCTCCATTACGTGATCACGAATGTGGAATCTTCGCTAGCGAGCACCGATCGCGAATTGATGACCGCCTACGCCTCGCTCGTGGATGACGTCGCCGTCCGCGACCGCATTTTCTCAATCATCATCCGTGAATGGGAACTCACACGCACGATGCTCGAAAAACTGCGCGGCGGCCCGATGGCATCGCGCCGTCCGCGCATGTGGAAGACGCTCGAACTCCGCGCCGAGGCACTCCGCATTTTGCATCGGCAACAAATCGCGCTTCTCCGCCGCTGGCGCACACTCCGCGCTGGCGATGACGAAGCTTCCGCCAACGCACTGCTGCCCGAAATGCTCCTCAGCATCAACGCCATCGCCAGCGGACTCCGCACCACCGGCTAAACAACCAATTTCATGGCCATCCACGTCGCACTCACGCACCGCACGCACTACACTTACGACCACCCGGTTGCCCATGCGCCACATGTGGTTCGCCTGCGCCCCGCACCACATTGCCGCACACGCATCCTCAGCTATTCGCAGCGCATTGTCGGCGGCGAGCACTTCCTCAACTGGCAGCAGGATCCTTTTTCAAACTGGAACGCACGCCTCGTGTTTCCGGAGAAAATGCAGGAGTTCGGAGTCGAGGTGGAACTGGTCGCGGAAATGGCCGTTCACAACCCGTTCGATTTCTTTCTCGATGAATCCGCGCAAGTTTATCCATTCGCCTACGATACTGCGCTGAAAAAGGAACTCGCGCCTTTCATGGAACTGCCGGCTCCGACACCGCGACTGCTCGCGCTCGTGGATGAATTGATCGCCGAATATCTTAAGAAGGGCATTCGCACGATTGACTTTCTAGTCGAGGTGAACAGCCGCCTCCAGCGACAGATCACTTACAACATCCGCCTCGAACCCGGCGTGCAGACACCGGACGAGACGCTCGAAAAATCCTCCGGCTCCTGCCGCGATACCGGCTGGTTGCTCGTGCAGACGCTGCGCTCGATGGGCTTCGCAGCGCGTTTCGTCAGCGGCTATCTCATCCAACTCAAGTCGGACGTGAAAGCGCTCGACGGCCCGAGCGGAACCGAGGTGGATTTCACCGACCTGCACGCTTGGTGCGAAGTGTATCTCCCCGGCGCGGGATGGATCGGATTTGATCCCACAAGCGGTCTACTCGCTGGCGAAGGCCACATTCCGCTGAGTTGCACGCCGGAGCCTGCGAATGCTGCGCCGATTACGGGCGCAACCGACAAGTGCGAAAGCAAACTCGTCCACGAGATGAATGTGGCACGCATTTACGAATCACCACGCGTCACGAAGCCATACACCGACGAGCAATGGGCGAGCATCGAAGCGCTCGGGCATCGCGTGGACAAGGACATCGAGAAGCACGACATCCGTCTCACGATGGGCGGCGAGCCTACGTTTGTTTCGATTGATGATTTCGAAGGAGCAGAGTGGAACACCGCCGCGCTCGGTCCGAAAAAGCGCGCTCTTTCAGACACACTGCTCCGCCGTATCCAGCCGAAGTTTGCGCCCGGCGCACTGCTCCACTACGGTCAGGGAAAACAATACCCTGGCGAGCCGCTTCCGCGCTGGGCATTCGGCTGCTACTGGCGAAAGGACGGACAGCCCATCTGGCAAAATCACGCGCTCATCGCGGACGAGAAAACCGAGCATGGCCACACGTCGGAGCACTCCGCGAAATTCATCGCTGCGCTCGCTGCGCGCGTCGGCGTGGACACGCGCTGGATCATGCCGGCCTACGAGGATTCGTTTCATGATTCGTGGAAAGCGCGCCGACAGCCGGTGAATAAGCAGCCGGAGAAGTCCGCTACGGCAGAGCCGACCGTAGTCGGCCACGCACTGCCCATTCAGCGAAATACGGACAAACAATTTCCCGGCTGGATCAGCGGGCCGTGGTTCCTGCCATACGAACGACTGCTGCTGTTTCCGGGCGATTCGCCGATGGGCCTGCGACTGCCGCTCGACTCACTGCCTTGGGTGAGCGCGGAAGATTATCCTTACATCGTGGAACTCGATCCCGCCGCCGAGCGCGCACCACTGCCGAAGCGCGAAGAGTTTCGCCAGCGTATCGTGCGTAGTGCCACGCCGAGTGCGCCAGCCACACGCAAAGCCGCCACAGCGCCGAAAGGCTTGAGTGAAAAGGACGCCCGCAAAGTCGCGCTGATGGCCGACCCGACACGCGTCCCGCAACCCGGTGAGTCCGCAGCGTGGATCGTCCGCACCGCACTCTGCATCGAAGCACGCGGAGGAAAGCTGCACGTTTTCATGCCACCAGTGGCGCTGCTGGAGGAATATCTCGAACTCATCACCGCCGTCGAAGACACAGCGGAACAGCTCAAAATGCCCGTCGTCATCGAGGGCTACACACCGCCCTTCGACCCGCGCCTCAGCGTGCTCAAAGTCACGCCAGACCCCGGCGTGATCGAGGTGAACCTGCATCCGAGCAAAACGTGGGACCAGCTCGTGGAAAACACGACATTCCTCTACGAAGAGGCGAGGCTGTCGCGACTCGGCACGGAGAAATTCATGATTGATGGACGCCACACCGGCACCGGCGGCGGCAACCACATCATCCTCGGTGGTGAAACGCCTACGGATTCGCCCGTTCTGCGGCGTCCCGACCTGCTTCGCTCGCTGCTCGCATACTGGCAGAATCATCCCTCGCTCTCGTTCCTTTTCAGCAGCCTTTCCATCGGCCCGACCAGCCAGAGCCCGCGGGTGGACGAAGCGCGCAACGATTCACTGTGCGAGCTTGAACTCGCTTTTCACGAAATGGATCGGCAGCTCGAAAAAACCGGCGCAGCGGCGCCGCCGTGGCTGGTGGATCGCATTTTCCGAAATTTGCTCATTGATGCCAGCGGCAACACACATCGCGCGGAGTTCAGCATCGACAAGCTCTTCTCGCCCGACAGCAGCAGCGGACGTCTCGGCCTGCTCGAAATGCGTGCTTTTGAAATGCCGCCGCACGCACAGATGAGTCTCGCCCAGCACCTCTTGCTGCGCGGGCTCGTTACGAAATTCTGGCAACAGCCCTACACGGGCGATCTAGTTCGCTGGGGAACGGATATTCACGGCCGCTGGATGCTGCCGCATTTCTGCGAGACGGATTTCCGCGATGTCATCCACGACCTCCGCGACGCGGGCTATCCGTTCGAGTTTGAATGGTTCGCACCGCACTTTGAGTTTCGCTTCCCTCGCATCGGCGACTTCGCGCAGCGCGATGTGCATGTCGAGTTGCGCACCGCACTAGAGCCTTGGCATGTGCTCGGTGAAGAAGGCGGCGCGGGCGGCACCGTGCGCTTTGTGGACAGCTCGCTCGAACGCTTGCAGGTCAAAGCACGCGGTCTCGTCGGAGATCGCTTTATCATCAGTTGCAACGGTCACTGCGTCCCACTTCACCCGACCGGAGCGAATGGCGAAGGTGTCGCCGGCGTGCGCTATCGTGCGTGGCAACCAGCGAATTGCCTCCAGCCCACCGTCGGCGTCCACGCGCCGCTTGTGTTTGATTTATACGATACATGGAACAGCCGCTCGCTCGGTGGCTGCACTTACCACGTCACTCATCCCGGCGGGCGCAGCTACGATACTTTCCCCGTGAACAGCTACGAAGCCGAGTCACGCCGACTGTCCCGCTTCATCGCGCACGGTCATACTCAGGGCGTCACATCGAGGCCGCGCGAAACAACGAACGGCGACTTCCCGTTCACGCTCGATTTGCGATACACTTAAACGTGCCCATCACAAAAGCCATCGCATCCACCGCGTCGCACTCCGACGTCTACACACCAAAATCAGGTGTTCCATGGGATGAGTATCTCGACGCGAGCAGAAACGTGCGCGCGCACTTTGCAGGTCTTGCGCGCGACTTGCACGACCTGCCTCCGGGGGAGTTGAAACGGCGCGCCGAAACCGCGCGCAGAATCGTGGATGAGCAGGGCATCACCTACAATGTGTATGGCGACCCGCGCGGCATGGAGCGTCCGTGGCAGCTCGATCCGATTCCTTTTCTCATCGCACCTGCTGAATGGGCTTCGCTCGAAACGGCCATCACACAACGTGCTGAATTATTGGATCACATCCTCGCGGATTGCTACGGCCCGCAGGATCTCATCCGCTCCGCATGGCTGCCACCCGCGCTTGTATTTGCGCAATCTGACTTCCTGCGGCCCGCGCACGGCATCCGGCCAGCAGGCGGGCGGCATTTGAACTTCTACGCGGCCGATCTCGCACGCTCGCCGGACGGTCAGTGGTGGGTGCTCGGCGACCGCACGGCGATCCCCACCGGAGCAGGCTATGCGCTCGCAAACCGCCTCATCACTTCGCGTGTATTGCCCGAGCCTTTCCGTGGATGCCGGGTGCAGCGACAGGCCGGGTTTTTCCGCGAGCTAAAAAATTCACTGTCTGCGCTGGCGCCTCACGCAGTCGGCGATCCACGTGTCGTGCTGCTCACGCCGGGGCCATTCAATGAAACCTACTTCGAGCAATCGTGGCTCGCGCGCTACCTCGGCTACACGATGGTTCAGGGCGAAGACCTCACCGTGCGCGATGACCGCGTCTTTTTGAAAACACTCAGCGGCCTCGAACCCGTGGATGTGATCCTGCGCCGCGTGGATGATGATTTTTGCGATCCACTCGAACTTCGCAACGACTCGATGCTAGGCGTGCCCGGCCTCGTCGGCGCTGTCCGCGCTGGCAACGTCGCACTCGCAAATGCGCTCGGCACCGGCCTGCTGCAAAGCCCGGCGTTCATGGCGTTCCTGCCGGGGCTCTGCCAGCATTTGCTCGGCGAGGAACTGCGAATGCCAAGCGTGGCGACATGGTGGTGCGGACAAAAGTCGGCGGAAAAATACGCGCTCGAAAACCTCGCCGAACTGAACGTGCGTCCCGCGTTTCGCACACGTCCCGAGCCTGCGCTTTCACCAGAGGAAATCCGGGCGCGCATCCGTTTTCAACCGCACCTCTGGACGGCGCAGGAACGGGTCGCTCTCTCGACTGCGCCATCGTGGAACGGCTCGGCTCTCGTCCCGCAGCCCATCGTTTTGCGCGTATATGTCGTCGCAACGCCAAACGGCTATCGCGTGATGCCCGGCGGTCTCACACGCGTCGCGCCGGATGGCAACATGCGGCTGATCTCAATGCAACACGGTGGCGCGAGCAAAGACACATGGGTCTTGAGCGATGCACCGGTGGAGGAAGTGACGCTGCTCCAATCACCGAGCCGCGCCATCGAACTGCGCCGCGTGGGAAACAATCTGCCGAGCCGATTGGCGGACAATTTTTTCTGGCTGGGCCGTTATGCAGAACGCGCAGACGCAACGGCGCGCCTGCTGCGGAGCACGCTGCTGCGCTTCAATCCCGAAAATTCCGGCAGCGCGATGTCATTGCTTACACCGCTGTTGCGAGCGTTGGAATTGCAGGGCCAGCTTTTACCCGAATGGGCGGCACACAACGCCGAGGCGCTTGAGGCTGATTTGATGGGCGCGGTCTTTGATCCAACGCGCGCGTGCAGCCTTCGCAATCTCGCCGATCGCCTGGAGCATCTAGCGATGCTCGTGCGCGACCGCACATCGAACGACGTGTGGCGCGTGCTCAGTCAGCTTGATGAATGTCTCACGCTTCCCGGCGAAGGCCGAATGCTTCTCGCTGGCGAGGCAATTGCCGTGCTCAACCGACTGCTCATGCTCACCGCATCGCTCTCGGGATTTTCGCGTGAAAACATGACACGTGCGCAAGGATGGCGTTTCCTCGACATGGGCCTGCGCATCGAACGCTCGCTGTATCTCTGCAATTTCCTCGATTGCGCGCTGCGCTCGCCCGAGGCGGATAATCCCAGCCTGCTCGAAGCGGTGCTCGAATTCACCGACTGCACGCTCACCTACCGCTCGCGCTACAATCTCTTGCCGGACATCACCGCTGTCATCGATCTCATCCTGCTCGACGATACGAACCCCCGCTCCCTGCTCTTCCAACTCCTCCAGCTCGTAAAACATTTCGAGCGCCTGCCACGCGAGAAACAGAGCGCATTGCCGAGCCCCGGCCATCGCCTGCTCATCGAATGTGTCTCACGAGTGCGCCTGCTCGACCCTCGCGAACTCACCGGCCTCAGCGGAGGCTGGCACGCCGGACAGACGGGCGCAGTGCTCCGCGATCTCCTTCGTGATTTACCGCTGCTGTCGGATGCAATTGCCGCGAGCTACTTCACCCACTCCTCCATCTCACGCGCCGACTAATCGTGGAATACCGCATCACCCATCGCAGCATCTACGATTACAGTGAGCCGGTCACTGTTTCGCACCACACAGCACGCCTCCACCCACGCACGACAGACACTCAGCAACCGAGTAACTTCGCCCTGAATATCTCACCCGTGCCTGCACTGCGCCGACAGCGCGTGGACTATCTCGGAAACCAAGTCTGTTCATTCAGTATTCAGGAAAACCATCGTCGTTTTGAAGTCACCGCCACCAGCATCGTCGCGGTGGTGAATGAGCGCCCGCAATCGCTCGGCCTCACGCCCGAGTGGGAGAGCGTCGTCGAACGTTTTCGCGATCCCGTTTCTCCAAACGACGTTGCGGCCTATGAATTTTGCCTGAACTCCCCACTCCTTTATGCCGCGCCGGAATTCGCCGACTACGCACGCAGTAGCTTCACTCGCGGGACACAGTTGCTCGCAGGAGCGCGTGATCTGATGAGACGATTGCATACCGATTTTATCTACGATCCACGCGCTACGACTGTGGCTACGCCTCTCACCGAAGTGTGGGAGAAAAGGCGTGGCGTCTGTCAGGATTTCGCCCACCTTGGCATCGCCTGCCTGCGCTCGCTCGGCCTGCCCGCGCGTTATGTCAGCGGTTATCTTCGCACGCTTCCACCGCAGGGCGAGGAACGCCTCATCGGCTCGGATGCTTCGCACGCATGGTTCTCAGTATTTTGTCCACAGACTGGCTGGGTAGATTTCGATCCCACAAACAACATGCTGCCCGCCGACGAACACATCACCGTCGCGCTCGGACGGGATTTCAGCGACGTGAGCCCGCTCAGCGGCGTGCTGACTGGCGGCGGCGAACACACAGTGGATGTCGCGGTGGATGTGGAGCCGGTAAGTTGAGCACTCGACACATGACGGTTGCTCCATAGCGTCCACGACTTCGTTAATGAAACTCCAAGTCTCGCACCGCACGCGCTACGAATACGCAGGCCCAGTCCGCGAAAGCTTCAATGAAGTCCGGCTGCGTCCAGTGACGAACGAACACCAGACATGCGAGAGTTTTCACCTCGACGTGCAGCCCGCCGCTCGCATCTCGCAATACAGCGACTTTCATAAAAACACCGTCCACTTTTTTGAACTACCCGAGTCGCATCAGTCCCTGCTCGTGGAAAGCAAAGCTGTGATTTCGACCGCATCCATCGCACCATTGCTCGTCGCCACACCGTCGCCGATGTCCGCGCTTCCCGACTGCGTGCGCATGGATCGCTGCTTTGATTTTTTGCAAGAGAGCACCTTCGTCGAACGCAGCCCCGAAGCATGGCGCCTCGCACTCGACCTCACACACGACCATGCCGACGTGTGGCAGGCTGCGCAGTCCATAATGAGGTATATCCATAAAGAGTTCGCCTACACGCCGAGCGCGACGGGTGTCCACACGCACATGCGCGATGTGCTGCGCGACCGCAAAGGTGTCTGCCAAGACTTCGCCCACGTCATGTGCGGTCTGTGCCGCGCACTTCAAATTCCCGCGCTCTATGTGAGCGGCTATCTTTATAACGGCCCGCGCGATCAACTCCTCGGCGCGCAAGCCAGCCACGCTTGGTGTGAAGTTTTCCTGCCCGGCCTCGGCTGGCGCGGACTGGATCCGACAAACAACCAGCCGGCGGACGAGCGTTACATCAAACTGGCCGTCGGTCGTGACTACGCAGATGTCCCACCCGTCCGCGGCCACTATAAAGGAAACACCCAGCGGACGATGGATGTCGAGGTGTTCGTCGAGCGTCTGGACGCCTGAATTTTGCGAAACATAAACGCCACATTGTTCACAGAAACGTGACGTGTCACGTCGGACGAATGGCGGTAAAGAGGGGCGGTATGAACAACAACCTACACATCGCAATGGCCACTGGCGCTGAGCGCCCGTGGTGGTATGTCCGGTTCGGTCTGCTCGCCACGCTGGCTGCGCTCGTCGCATTCCTTGTGACGCTGCTCAGCCGCCCCGAGATGCTTGGCTTGGCTGATCTCTAATCAGCACGCCTGCCGCAACAGAACCCGGCTCCTCGTCTCGCCTATTTTGGCGCGGGCATCGAGGGCTTGGTTTTATTTTTCTGCTCAAAGAGTGCGTGGAGAAAAAGCTGGGTGTAGTTTCAAGGCCATGCTGCTCCGTTTCACGCTCGCACTCGTCACTCTCAACGTCGTTACCCTTGCGGCTGATGTGCGCCCTTGGAATCACGAAGTCCTCTACTTTGCGCCCACGGATCGTTTTTTCGACGGCGACCCGGAAAACAACGTCCCGCCCGGCAGCGACGCATCGCTGCACGACGCAACGCAACAGGACATCATGAAGTATCACGGTGGCGATCTGCGCGGCCTGGAAAAAGCGGTGGCATCCGGTTACTTCGACGCGCTCGGTGTGACTGCTCTGTGGATTTCCCCGCCAGTGCGCAACGTGTGGAATTCCCTCAATGATTACGGAGCGACTACGACCGGGTATCACGGATATTGGGCGCAGGATTTCCTCGATATCGATCCGCATTGGACCTCGCGGCGTTCACTCGATGGCGCACGCGAATACGAAAATTCCCGCGATGGACGGATGCAGCACTACAAGGATTTCGTCGCTCTCGCGCACGCGCACGGCATCAAGGTCGTGCAGGACATCGTTTGCAACCACGCCGGCACCGTTTTTTACTACGATGGAAACGGTAACTCGCAATTTGACCGCGACGATTGCTTCGAGTGGCGGATGCCTTACGCGCGCGATGACTTTCACGACTTTGTGAAATGGATGAACATCCCCGAGTGGAACGCGCTCCGCACCATGCCCGGCGGCCCGGTGACGATCCTCGGCCGCGACGTGAAAACGAGCGGCCTGCTGCAAAAGCTCGAAACCTACAGCCGCAAGGGCATGGACGAAAAATCGCTTGAAAAGCGCAACGGCGAGGAGTTGCAGTGCGACCTGTTTTTTGCGCGCGATATCAACACGGATCCAAAGAGCGTGCACTTTTCGCGGCTCGTGGATGAGTTCGTGGAAATCTACTCGTTCTATCTCACGGACATCGGCGTGGACGGCTTCGGGATGGATTCCGCGAAGTATGTGCATCGGGAATTTTTGGACGCATTCACCAAGCGGCTCCGCGCAAAAGTGGGGCCGGAACACGCGAAGCAATTACTGCTTTGCGCCAAAATCAACAACGGCTCCGTGCTCGTCAGCGGCAAATACACGTTCCCGCTTCAATCGCCCGCGCGCAAAGACCCGTGTTTCGACAGCGTGCTCAATTACCAGCTCTGCGCCGCCGCGCGCGACTACCTCCGCCACGCACTCGGTAGATGGGGAAGCGCACGGATGCTTGATGAAACCATCAAGGCGCAAAACGGAACCGCATTAAATCCCACGCCCGGCCCCGACGGCCTTAATGCGCGGCAAAAACTCGTGAACTTCATTGAGAGTTCCGAAGGCGCAAGCCGCTTCCGTATCGCCAGCGTGAGTGCGCAGCAAAACCTGCTCGCCAACGCACTGATGCTCACCACCGAGGGCATTCCGTGCCTATACTACGGCACGGAGGCCGAACTCACAGACACACGCGGCAACCTACGCGGCGAGAGCGATTCCGGGCAGCTCACATTCATCCCTCGCGGACAGGAGGAAAAATTGCGCACGCTGCGCGACGGCGAAACTTTCCGCGAACTCGCTGCGCTCATCAAAGTGCGGCGCGAAATCTCCGCGCTCACCGATGGTGAGCAAAACGTCCTTTGGGTGGACAGTGGCGATATTAAAACCGACGACGGAACTTTCGCTTTCGCCCGCTACACCCTGCGCGACGGCAGGCCGGACGATGTCGCCATCGTCGTTTTCAATGCAGCCAATGGCAAATCCACGACAGGTGCACCAAAAATACCGATGCGCCTCGTCACCAAGGACGGCCAGCCTCTCATCGCCAAGGACGCAAAACTGACACTCCGCGTCACAGTCCCATCCTCGCTCGATGCCACGGCGGAAGTCGTCTGGCAGAAAGCCATCCCCACCGCCGGAATCACGCTGTCCGGCAAAAGCGCCGCCATTTTCACCATCGAAAAAGCGAAGTAGCTCACGCAGGTTTGACCCGCAGCCTTCTCTCGCGCAGTCTCCGCGCCGATGGACATCCGCAAAGCCCTCATCACCGCCGCAGGAAAAACTCAGCGCACACTCCCGTTGCAATCCCTTGTGGATCGCGACGGCATCACAAAAACCGCGCTCACCATCCTCATCGAGGAGGTTCTCCGCGCTGGCATCGAAAGCATCGGCGTCATCATCTCGCCCGGAGATGCGCCCGCATTTCGCACCGCCGCTGGCGTGCACGCGGAACGGCTCACGTTCATCGAACAGGTGCAACCGCTCGGCTACGCACACGCGATTCACAGCGCAGCAGCGTTCACGGGCGGCGATCCTTTTCTGCTGCTCGTGGGAGACCACCTTTACCTCAGCGCCACGCAGCAGGGTTGCGCCGCGCAGCTCGTCGCGCTCGCACGCGCGGAAAAATGCGCCGTCTCCGCCGTTCAAAGCACCCACGAAAGCCAACTCGCCTACTACGGCGCAATCGGCGGCAAACTCGTGGATGCGGGACGCAGACTCTACGCCGTGGATACTGTGCTCGAAAAACCCACGCCCACCGAGGCTGAACAAAAGATAGATGTGCCCGGCCTTCGCGCTGGCTACTATCTCTGCTTTTTCGGGATGCACGTCCTCACGCCTGCCGTCCATCGAATCCTCGCCGCGATGTTTGAAAAAGCGAAGGGCCGCGAGAACACCGTCCACCTCCGTGCCGCACTCGCACAGCTCGCGCAAAGCGAACGCTATCTCGCCACCGAACTCGACGGGCGACGCTATGACTTCGGGGTGAAATACGGCTTGCTCACCGCACAGCTCGCCCTCGCGCTCGATGGAAAAGACCGCGATGAAGTTTTGCGCAGCCTCATCGAACTTCTCGCGACCAACCAGCCCAGCGCGAAGTAGCCATGTCCCTCGGCCTTCTCTCGCTCATCACCTCACCCGACGCGAAAATCCGCGACCGTTCTCTCGACGACCTTGTCGCGAAGGCAACACTCGAAGAACTGCTCGCCGAATGTGAAGCGCTCGACGCCTTCCGTCGCACCTCGGAAAATCTCTACGAGCGAGTGCGTGCGCTCTTTTTCCTATACGCACTCCACCGCTTTCATCTGCCCGAACGCATGAGCGGCGCACAGCACTCGCTCATTCCGTTTCACGGATTTGAGCATCTGCTCGCGCGGCGCTTCGAGGAAGCCATCGAAGTTTTCACCACTGCACAGCGCGAGCATGGCGCGAGTGATTCGCTCTGCTCCGCGCTCGCGACGGCGTATCATCGCCTCGCTTTTCAGACGCTCGCCGATCAAGTCCGGCGCAGCGTCCGCACCGTGCGCGGGAATCAATGGATGTTCCGCATGGGACACCCGAAGGATCAGCCGCTGCGTTTCCGTCCGGAGCTGTTGCGCCGCGCGGAAGACGGCTCATTTCCCATCCTGCGCGAACGCACGCCCGTCCGAATGGATCTCACGCACAGCGCGTGGAGCGACATTTTCTTCCTCGGCATGGATTTTCCGGCTGGTGCGAAAGTGCTGAACATTTCGGTGGATCTCGGCGTGCATGGCCGCGACGCAGAGCCGCAGCCGCCGGTCAGTGCATGGCTGCGAGTGATCGATCAACCCGTGCTGCGACTTGTAAGCGTGGACCTCGGCGCATCGGCGGAAATCTCGTCGCTCGCGGAAATATTTGATTTTGCAAAAGACCACCTCGGTCTGTTGAAAGCCGCCGTCATCGCAAGCGGCATCGTCCCGCCTGGCATTGAGGGCAGCGGACAGTCGCTCACCGACCTGCTTTCGCAAATGCTCGGGCCGGGCCGCGGCCTCGAACTCGTCTCCTCGGTGAACGATATCCCGAAAGGCTCGCGCCTCGCCGTGAGCACCAATTTGCTCGCCGCACTCATCGCCGCACTCATGCGGGCGACTGGGCAGGCGGAATCGCTCACCGGCCCGCTCAGCGAAGGTGAACGCCGTCTCGTGCTTGCACGCGCGTTGCTTGGCGAATGGCTCGGCGGCAGCGGCGGCGGCTGGCAGGACAGCGGCGGCGTGTGGCCCGGCATCAAGCTCATCGAAGGTGTGGCTGCATTGGAGGGCGACGCCGAGTGGGGCATTTCACGCGGTCGTCTCTTGCCGCAGCACCACGTGTATTCGCGCGAAGAAATCCCTGACAGCGCGCGGCAGGCGTTGCAGGATTCGCTCGTCGTCGTGCATGGTGGAATGGCTCAAAACGTCGGCCCTATTTTGGAAATGGTGACAGAGAAATATCTCCTCCGCTGTGCCGCCGAATGGACAGGCCGCCAGCAAGCCCTCGCATTGCTCGACGGCATCATTGCCGCGCTAAAGGCAGGCGACATCAAACGCGTCGGACAGCTCACCACGGAGAATTTTCGCGGTCCGATTCAAACCATCATCCCGTGGGCCTCGACTGCTTACACCGAGCGGCTCATTGCGCAAGTCGAGGCGGAATTTGGCGCAGATTTCTGGGGCTTCTGGATGCTTGGCGGCATGAGCGGCGGCGGCATGGGTTTCATTTTTGCGCCCGCGCGAAAAGCGGAGGCACAACGGCGGCTCGGCGAGATCATGTCCGCAACAAAGCACGAACTTTCCTCCTCTCTGCCCTTCGCGATGGAGCCGGTTGTCTATGATTTCCGCATCAACGAAATCGGCACCATTGCCGACATCATCGCGCCCGCCACGGCGCTGATGCCGAAAGGCTATTACCTCCTCCTCGCGCCACATCTCCTTCGTATTGATCCAAAATACCTCCCTCCGGCCATCCGCGCGGAACTGGATCGTTTCGCCACGGCATGCCGCACGCAGACAGAACTGCGCGGCGTCGTGCAGGAACTTTTCGATTCGCTCCTTCCACGAAGTCGCGATGAAAAAACCAGCTCACAAACGCTCGATGATCTTCTTTCCGCCAACGGCTTTGATCGCGAAGCGCACGAGCAAATCCGCGCCGACCTGCGAGCCGCCCGCATCGGCCTCGCGCAAAACCGCCTCGCCGCAAACACTGTCATCGAAGATGTGCAAACGGGAGACGCTTGGATTGCGAGTAACAAAAACAAGCAACTTGCCACTCGCGGTCTGGCATTGTTGAAAAATGGCGAAGTCGTCGTCGTGACGCTTGCGGCGGGCGCGGCGAGCAGGTGGACGCAGGGCGCGGGCGTGGTGAAATCGCTGCATCCATTTTGCAAACTCGGCGGGAGACACCGCTCGTTTCTGGAGGTGCATCTGGCAAAATCACGCGCCACTTCGCAGCTCGCGGGTGTGGCGGTGCCCCATGTTTTCACAACGAGCTATCTCACGCACGAGCCGCTCTCCACTTTCCTCGCTGCAACGAAAAATTACGACTATCCCGGCACGGTGCTGCTCAGCAAAGGCGCGAGCATCGGCCTGCGCCTGATTCCCACCGCTCGTGATCTGCGTTTTGCGTGGGAGGAAATGCCGCAGCAGACACTCGATGAGCAGCAGCAAAAAGTCCGCGATTCGTTGCGCGCAGCACTCATCGGATGGGCGGAGAATGCAGGCGAGGCGAACGACTATCGCGACAACCTGCCGCTGCAATGTCTCCATCCCATCGGGCACTTTTACGAGCTGCCGAATCTGCTCCGCAACGGCACGCTCGCGGCGCTTCTCCGCGAACGCCCGCAACTCAAAACGCTGCTCCTGCACAACATTGACACCACTGGCGCGAACCTCGACCCAGCCTTGCTTGGACAGCATTTGGAAAGCGGGGCCGCGCTTAGTTTCGAAGTCATCACGCGCCGTCTCGATGATCGTGGCGGCGGTCTCGCCCGCGTGGACGGACGACCTCGTCTCGTCGAAGGACTCGCGATGCCGCGCGAGGAAATCGAATTTGATCTCAGCTATTACAACACAATGACCACGTGGGTGGACATTGACCGTTGGCTCGCCTCGATGCAGCTCACACGCGAAGATATCCTCGCTGACGCGCAGGAAAAAATCACCACAGCTATTCGCGCGCTTGCTGCGAAAGTGCCGACCTACATCACCCTCAAAGAAGTGAAGAAGCGATGGGGCCACGGACAGGAGGATATTTTTCCCGTCGCGCAATTTGAGAAACTGTGGAGCGACCTCACCGCGCTACCGGAAATCGAAAGTCGTTTCATCGTTGTCCCGCGCGCGCGCGGACAACAGCTCAAGGAACAAGCCCAGCTCGACGGCTGGCTGCGCGACGGCTCTGCGAGCTACGTCGAAAAACTCTGCGCATTCGCGTAGCTCACCGTTCGATTTTCAGCGGCTTCACGGGCGTGCCGTCCGACCATGCGCCCATGCCCGTGGAGGGCGTGTAGTCCTTGCCGGAAAATGCGGTGGCGCACTGCTCGTCGAACAGTCTCCAATAGCCGAACCAATCGAGTGCGTTTGTGGAAAACCGATCCGCAGCGAGCGGTGCGAGGTGATTCGCACGCAAAACAGGAAAACCGTGGTCGTCGCTTTGCACGGTGATGAACGTGCGGTCTTTTACTTTTCCTGTCCTAGCCCAGATGCGGCGCGCGGAGGTTTCGCCGACAAACGCATCCGATTCTCCGACCACCACGAGCAGGTGCGTCGTGGGCGCAATGGTTGAAGCATCGTCGAGCGGCAGAATTTGGATGCCGTCCTTCGGCCCCTGGCCCGGATGCACGATCATCACTGCAACCGGCTGTGGTAAATTTTCCTCCTTTGCACGCGCGGCATAATTTGCCGCGCCAACTCCGCCCGCCGAGTGTCCGACAATCGCGAGACGCTTGAGATCGGGCGCAACGTGTCCTTTTTGCGCCAGCACTTCGAGCGCATCGCGCAGGGATTTCACGATGTTGTCGTGATATTCCGCCGGCGGCGTCACGAGATTTTCCTGATAGCGCGGGTAGATGACGATGTTACCACGGCGGACGATGTGATCGATCCACGCACGATACGGCCCCGGCGATATCGCGCTGTAGCCGTGTAGGAAAATGACGAGCGGTGCCTTCTTCGGCTGCGGATGCTGTGGCTCAAACAACCAATACTGCGCGCCATATTCGCCGTGCTCGCTCTCGCGCACATCGGCGTTCGGGTATTCCGCGCCGCCGGGGCCGGACTTTGGCTGCTGCGGTTGGCGCGTGGCTGCGCAGGTGAGCGATGTCGCTAGGAACAATATGGCGAGTGTGCGTTCGAGCATGGTGGCTTTTAACTTTGGAGACGGTTCAAAGTTTTCCATCAATGTCGAGGCCGCCATTGGGCGGCTTGCTTACGGCGCGGTTCCTGCGAACAATCGCCCATGTTCAAACGCTCTTCCGACAGCCCGATTTCCGTCGTCACCGGGGCCGCCGGGTTTCTTGGATCGCATCTCACTGACCGGCTGCTGGCGGAAGGTCATCGCGTCGTTGGGATGGATAATTTCATCACCGGCAACGTCGCGAACTTCGCACACCTCGCTGGCAATGAGCGGTTCCGCTTTATCAAGCATGACGTGTCGGATTTCATCTTCCTGCCGGACGACGTGGACTATGTGTTCCATTTCGCGTCGCCTGCGTCGCCGGTTGATTACCTCGAATACCCGATCCAGACGCTGAAGGTCGGCTCGCTCGGCACGCACAACACGCTCGGCCTCGCGAAGGACAAAAAGGCGCGCTACCTCATCGCGAGCACGAGCGAGTGCTATGGCGATCCGCTGGAGCATCCGCAAAAGGAGAGTTATTGGGGGAATGTGAATCCCGTCGGTCCGCGCGGCTGCTACGACGAGGCGAAGCGTTTCGCCGAGGCAATGACGATGGCCTACCACCGCGCGCACGGTGTAGACACAAAGATTGTCCGCATTTTCAACACCTACGGCCCGCGGATGCGGTTGCGCGACGGACGTGTGGTGCCCGCGTTCATTGGACAGGCGCTCACAGGAAAGCCGCTCACGATTTTCGGCGATGGTTCGCAGACGCGCTCGTTCTGTTATTGCTCGGATTTGATTGATGGGATTTTCCGCCTGTCGCAGTCGGACTTTCACGAGCCGGTGAACATCGGCAACCCGCGCGAGATGACGATTCGTGAGTTCGGCGAGCACATCATCAAGTTCACGGGATCGTCCTCGAAGCTCGACTTCCGCCCGCTGCCGCAGGATGACCCGAAGGTGCGCCGACCGGACATCACGCGGGCGAAATCGCTACTCGGCTGGGAACCGCGAGTTCCTTTCGAGGAGGGGATTGTGAAAACGATCGAGTTCTTCCGGGGGCGCGTCGCTGCCGGGGATTTGGTGGCCTAAGACCACGCCCGTCGCCATAGAGTCTTGGGGTTTCTTTTCATACAAACTGTTCACGCAGGCAAACAACGGTTGCAGCATGGCACTAATTGACAAACATTTGTCTCACGAACATCCCTTTCTTCACCCATAAACAAGAACACATTTTTCATCCCAAAATACCCATGCGCTTTTTGCGATATATACTAATCATTTTGGGGCTGGCGCTTGCGGCCCAAGTTCGGGCGGATGTGCTTATTATCGAGTTCATGGCTTCCAATCAGAATGGTTTGGTCGACGAAGACGGAGACACCTCGGACTGGATTGAGCTTTATAACGACGGAACGATTCCTGTGAATCTCTCGGGCTGGCGGCTCACGGACGACAGCACGGATCTTTTCAAATGGACTTTCCCTGCCGTAACCATCGAACCGAAGGGATTTCTCATCGTTTTTGCCTCCAACAAAAACCGCACCAATCCAACTGCGCAGCTACATACCAATTTCAAGCTCAGTTCTAATGGTGGCTATCTCGCATTGTTACGGCCCGACACTTCGTTTGCGACGCTCTTTAGCTCCTACCCGGCACAATATCAGGACAAACCCTACGGCTTCGCGCAGACTGTCACGACGACCCAACTTCTCTCTCCGAGCAGTTCTGTAAAGTATCTCATCCCCACCAGTTCAACACCCAATGATGCGACATGGACGGCACGCACATTTAATGACGCGAGCTGGACGAGTGCTACGGCAGGTGTGGGCTACGATTCGAACAGCGCAAGCCTCTATGCGCCACTCATCGGGGCTGGTGGAAATTGCCAGTCTGCGATGATGAACAATACCGCCTCAGCCTATGCGCGCTTTGCTTTCAGCGTTGCGAATCCGGCAACGGTCACTTCGCTGACGATGCCCATCAAATACGACGACGGCTTTGTCGTCTACCTCAACGGCACGGAAGTCGCGCGACGCAACGCCCCCGTTGGCACGCCAACAAACACCTCCGCAGCCACGGCAAACCATCTCGCCGTGCAGGCAAAGATTTACGAGAGCATTGACCTCACTCCTTACATCAACCTGCTCGTCCCATCGAGCACTGGTTCCAATATTCTCGCCATCCACGGACTCAACGAAAGTGCAGCGAACACCGATTTCCTCATCAAAGTGGAACTGGATCAATACACAGTCACCACGGGAACAACGGAAGGATATTACACGACGGCAACGCCCGGCACATTTAATACGGCGGCGGTCTATAACAAAGTTGCCCCCGTCATCATCAATGTTGGACGTGGCATCTACACCACCGCACAGACGGTGACACTGAGTTGCAGCACGCCGGGCTCGACGATTCGATACACCTACGATGGATCCTCGCCATTCCAACTCAGCATCGCGGGTGTGTTGCTCCGTGATGGAAACGGCAATGCCATCCCCTCGCCCACCAGTGGTGTCTATTCCGCCCCGCTAACAATCGGCGGCACGAGAACGCTGCGCTACGCCGCTTTCAAAAACGGATCCGATCCGAGCGATTCGGTCACGCAGACTTACATCTTCCTTAGCGACGTCATCAATCAATCGCCTTCCAGTTCAGGCAGCGGTCCGGCTCCAGTGATAACAAATCCGCCCGGCGCCTCGCCAGCCACGACGACATGGCCAAGCAGCGCCAGCAGCGGCCAAAGACTCGACTACGGGATGGATCCGAGCGTGACCACTTCTCCGACATACAGCGGCACCATCATCAACGACATGAAGTCCATCCCCAGCGTCTCTATTGTCACCGATGTCCCCTTCCTCTTCGACAACTCCACCGGCATTTATGTCACCCCAAGTGGAGACACTTTTAGTTGGGAACGCCCAGCATCCATCGAACTGATCAACACCGGCGGCACAAGTGAATTTCAAGCAAACTGCGGTCTCCGTCTGCGCGGTGGTTTCAGCCGTAGCACGGGAAATCCGAAACACGCCTTTCGTCTCCTCTTCAGCGACCTCTATGGCCAGTCCACTTTGAATTATCCCCTTTTTGGTAACGATCCGACAGGGGCAAAGTCTTTCGCCAAATTCGATCTGCGCTGCGCTCAAAATTACTCCTGGGCATTCTCGTCTCCATCCAATGCGATCTATATTCGAGATATTTTTAGCCGACAGACCCAACTGGACATGGGGCAACTCAGCAGCCACACGGCTTCCTATCATCTATACCTGAACGGACAGTATTGGGGGCTCTACAACGTGGACGAACGCCCTGAGGCCAATTTTGGTGCCTCTTATCTCGGTGGAAACCAAGATGATTACGATACTATCAAAGTAAATCCCCAAGCTGGATACACCATTTATGCGACCGATGGCGACGAGATCGCTTGGACCAGCCTCTGGTCTCAAGCCGATAGTGGCCTCTCCACCAGCAATACCGAGATACTCAACAACACGAACTACCAAAAAATCATCGGCAACAATCCCGACGGCACTCCAAATCCCGCCTACCCCGTGCTCGTGGATCAATTGAATCTGATTGATTACTGCCTTTGCATCTACTGGACCGGCAATCTTGATGCGGCGATCTCTGCATTTCTTGGAAACGGTGCCCCAAACAACTGGTTTGGTTTCCGGGATCGCACAGGGGCACACGGCGGCTTCCGTTTTGTCCTGCACGACTCCGAGCACACGCTTTTGAACGTCAACGAAAACCGCACTGGTCCCTGGCCTGCGGGAAGCACGGCAAGCCAGGGAAGTGGCGCCTACCTCAGATCCAGCCCGCAATACATCTTCCAGCAGCTCATAAAATCGCAGCAGTTCAAAATGCTCTTTGCGGATCGCGTTTATAAACACTTTGCCAACGGTGGCGCACTCACCCCGGCGGCAGCACTGGCTCGTTTCAATTCGCTGGCGAGCGTGATTGACCGGGCAATTGTCGGCGAGTCCGCACGTTGGGGAAACGCCCAGAGCGGCACAGCCCTAACCCGCGATGGTAATTGGGTTCCCTCTCTGGATACGGTTCGGAACAGCTTCATACCTGCACGCACTGCAAACACACTGGCCCAGTTACGAAGTCAGGGCTGGTATCCATCGTTTGATCCGCCGCTCTGGAGCCAGCGCGGCGGCACAGTCAATAACGGCACCGCCATCACCCTGTCACTCCCCACCGGCCAGACGGGAACCATCTACTACACCATAGACGGCTCCGATCCCCGTTCCTACAACAGCACCACTGGCGCCGATGGCATCTCAAACACCGCAATCGTATATTCCGGCCCTATCACGATCCCAAATTCGCGCACCATTCGCGCCCGTGTAAGAAACGCCAACACTTGGAGCGCAATTGACGAAGCCACTTTCTACACTCCGCAGGATTTCACCAAACTCGTCGTTACAGAAATCAACTACAACCCGCCTAAACTCGGTGCCATATCGGGGGACGAGTTTGAATTTCTCGAACTCAAAAATGTTGGTAACGCCAGCCTCGATCTGGGTGGCTGCGCTTTCACCAATGGAATCACTTACACTTTCCCAAACGGCACCTTCCTCGCACCCGGTGGTTTTTATGTTCTGGTGCGAGATGCGACGGCCGGGCAGGCCAACTTTCATTCACGCTATCCCGGCGTGACGGTGAGCGGGATCTACACCGGTAAACTCGACAACAGTGGCGAAACCATCACGCTCACGTCACCCACGGGAGGCGCCATCTTTTCTTTCGCCTATAATAATGCGCTACCATGGCCGGTTTCTGCAGATGGTAATGGATTTACTGCAGTTCCCAAGTCCACTACATACAACTCCGACAGCGGTCTCAACTGGCGTGGCAGCGCGAACATCTTCGGTTCGCCCGGTGCGGATGATCCGGCTGTGACGACGAGTGTGGTCATCAATGAAATCCTCACCAATTCGGCGCTCCCGCTCAAGGATACCATT
>CAIYUV010000077.1 GCA_903929475.1 uncultured Spartobacteria bacterium | reverse complement strand
CGATCAGATCCGCGAAATGAACCGCCTCACCCCCGGCTCCACCCTCAAAGCCGGCGACGAAATCATGGTCCCCGCCATGGGCGCCGTCTCAGTCGGCAGCCGCTGATCCGTCCTCCCTCAGAAAACCCCGTATCTTATCGGGCTTCGGGACCCTCACCGGCTCCTTGCACGCTACCTAGGCGTGTGTGAGTATTTGGGCAAACAACGCATCGCCCTCATCCACGCAAAAGGGACCAGGGCGCTCAAAGGACGTACGAATCTTTCGAATCCGTCACTTTAAAGCTGCGGCGGAAGATTAGAAAAGAATCGAAGGGCGGGGCTCATCTCTGCAACCCCTGGCCCTGTCCGCTCTTTCATGAAGTCCATCCTGCGTTCCTTCCTGCTGTTCCTCTTGATCCTTCCCGCTGCCCTCCCCGCCAGCACCACCGAACCCATGTTTGCGGGAAACACTCTGACCCTTTCGAGCGGCACTTATACTTGGACGAGCCCGGCCACCGAGGATAGCTCGTGGCATTCTGACACTTACACGGATGCCAACGGGCAGACTCTCACCGTTAAAGGCCGGTTACGGCATGGTGGACGGAGCGAAAAGATACGATCTGGATGATGCGTATGAAGACGTTGTCGGTGCCTTCGTACCAGTCAACAAGGACGATGACGATGACGATGGCAAGGCCGACAAAGATCAGAGCGGCGCCAGTCCGCGCATGCCCGGTGGCCATTGGAATAATGGAGAGTGGCAGGGATCAAACTGGGGCGACAACGCCACGGATACTGACCTTCTCCCAATATTGACGCGTGGTGGCTCCATCCTAGGCGGCAGCGGCGTGAAATACCACCTCGACATTCCGAGCCAGCTGCGCGTCTGGCGCAATCCTGACCGCTCGGATGAGGTGACGGCAGCCTCCCCGGACATCGACGCTGATAAGAACGTCCCTCTGTTTGTCGAAGGAGTCACCGCAGGCACCTGTGTTCTCAAGATGAGCGTGTATAACGGCAACACCCTCGTGGATGCCGAAGTGGACAGCGTCAAAGTCACCGTCTTTGATTGGAACGGACCATGCAACGTGCCGGGCTACTCCATCCACAAGTACACTGCCACTGGTGCGCCCGCCACGGCCAAATGGCTTGGGGCGGACAGCGGTACCGTTGTTTCAAGATGGAGATCGACTGATGTACAAATTCGCTGGCAGCCCGGTCCGGCTGTTGGTCTGCCCCATTTTTATGTCAATCCTGAATATACCTGGCCGCTGGAGGTGAACGTGGTTGAAGTAAATCTTGACCTATCAAGCAATAATTTGATAACATTGCACCGTAAAAATGGACCAAAGCAATCGCCCCCTCCTGACGGAGACGTTATTGTGTCGGCGGATCCGAACCCTGCAATGGAGGGAAATATTACAGTGCAATCAGTGAAAGGGCCAACGGTGGGTGGTGCGTCACGAGGCGAAGACCACATCAGAATTGGCTTCATGCAAACAGCTCGAGCCACGCAAATAAACGGGCAATACGATGCGGCTCCAAATACAGCCCCTGAGAAACTTACTTCGGACCTACAAGACGG
>CAIYUV010000076.1 GCA_903929475.1 uncultured Spartobacteria bacterium | reverse complement strand
ATCCTGCGCCAGCGTCTTCCAAAGCCGGATGCTCGAAGCCCCCGTGAAAACCACCGCCCCCTGCGGCGGCGCGCTCACCTTGTCCGCCGCCTCATAAGCCGCGATCTCTTTTTCAAAACGATGCCCCGCCTGCGGCTCCGCGCCAGCCGTGAAAGTGAACGCAACGAGCGCGAGGAAGGTGGAGCGGAGAAATGATCGCATTGGATTATTATGGAATGAACCGTGGGCATACCTCCACCCGCCCGCTCATCGCAACCATCTTCGCTCCTTCGCATCTTGGCGGTTTATCAGTGTGGTTGAACCGCGAAGCAGCCAAGCAGCGAAGAGTCATCATCCATCCAAGGGGCGGCGACGGAGCGTTCTCACTGCGGCGGGTTCTTGGTGCCGTCGGGAAAGGTGATGTCGGTCTTCGGCAGGGCGGTGCGCAGTTCGCGTAGCGCGGCGGCGGGGATTTGGTCGCTGCCGAAGCGGGAGAGCACACAGGCTGGTAAAACCTTTTTAGTCAGTCGAGTGCCCGATGCCGACGCAAAATTGAATGTCGGTCTTCGGCAGGGCAGCGTGCAACTCGAGCAGCGCGGCGGCGTGGTTTTCCTCGTCGCCGATGAAATAGAGGCTTCGCAGACTAGTAAGACCCTTCAAGATGTCCACGTTCTGCAGCGCTGGGTATTCATTGAGATTGAGTGTTTGCAAGCCGGTGAGCATCTTCAGTCCGTCCACGTTTTGCAGCGCGGTGCAACCCTGGATGTCGAGCCACTGCAGATGGGTGAGGCACTTGAGAACGTCCACGTTTTGCAGAGCTGGGCAGTCGCTGATGCAGAGATTCTTTAGGCAGTCGTGGCCTTCCAGTCCATTTACGTTTAGCAGCGCAGGGCAACTTTCGATCTCGATCAATTTCAGACCCGTGAGGCTCTTGATGCCGTCCACGTTTTGCAGTGCGGGGCAGTCGCTGAGGATGAACGCTTGCAGGCCCGTGAGGCCCTTCAGTCCGTCCACATTTTGCAGCACTGGACAGTTATAAAGTCGGAGAAATTGCAAACTGGTAAGCCCCTTCAGTTCATCCACGTTTTCATAACTATATCTGTAAGCACGTAATACCGTGGGGCGGAGTCGGTGGAGCATTTCACGGTAACGACCAAGGTAGTGGACATCTCTCATGGTTAGTATGCGGTGGTGCGCGCCCCATGTTTCCTTTTTCAGCGCATTGTGCCAGTCCTGCCGGATGAGGCTGAAGGTGTCATCGCACGTCCACTCGAACCCCGCCTCCTTCGCCTCGCGGACGGCGTTGTTGTAGGCGTTGAGCTTCCACATCTGCCAGCCGATGCCACCGAGGAAGAGGACGATGATCACGCACCAAAGCTTCTTCCCAAAGCTGCTCTCGCTTTTCGTGGTGTGCCCGTCTTTCACCCCTGCCTTTTGCTGCACGCCGTGATCCAAGGCAAGCCGCGAGGGTGAGAGAGCTTTACCGGGGTGCCTCAGCCATCGCTTGCGCTTCTTTCTCCTTTGTTGCTTTCATGCGTTCTGACGATTCCGGGACGTGCGGATAATGCGGCTGCATTTTAATCGGGCAGCCGAGAATCCCTCGCAAATGCGCGATCTCCTTTTGAGAAAAACGCAGGGGTATATCTTCGTTACTTTCTCGCTGGCGCAATCGTCATTGGCCGGAACGCTGCCACGGTTTTCACCCACTCGTCCGCCATTAGTTGATGGCCGGAATACGTCGGGTGGATGCCGTCCCACATCCAGTGCTCAGCGGGGGCGGTTTTGCAGGCGGTGTCGAACGCCGACTGAAAACGCACGAGCGCGGCGTGGTATTTCGTCGCGAGCTTTGCGACGATTTGCTGCTTCTGCTTGAGGCCCGCGAGCCACGCCTCGTAGTTCTGCTTTTTGCCGCCGGTCGGCAGCGTGAATGGCTCGCAGAGCACGAGACGGATGTTGGGATTCGCGGCGACGGTGTCGGCGAGAAGTTTGTCGTAGTTCTGCTCGTATTGGTCGGGCGGGACGTTTGCGCTGTGGTCGTTCACGCCGATGAGAATGCTGAGCACATCGGGCTTCAATGCGAGTGTGTCTTGCTGCCAGCGATTCTGCAAATCGGACACTTTGTTGCCGCTGATTCCACGGTTGAGAAAAGTCAGATTCCTGTCCGCGTAGAGCGTGCCGTATTTCGCGGCGATGATGAACTGGTAGCCGTGGCCGAGAATATGGTTGGGGTCTTCGTTGCGCCCGCGATTGCCGTCGGTGATCGAGTCGCCTTGGAAAAGGATGCGTGTGTCCTTTTGAAAGATCGCGATGACGGGATCTGCGGCAAAAGCGGTGGTGAATAGTGCGGTGAAAACAGCGAGGATGGAGAGGCGCATCCGCGTCTTGTCGGATGTCGTGTGCGATTTTGCCAGCTTCATCATACTACTCGCGCGGGAGCGGATCGAAATGAACGCCCGCAGTCGCGAGAGCGGCGAGGATGCGACAATCTGCGGATTTGAGCGAAGGAGGCAGCGCAGCGGGACGTCCGGCGAAAATCTCGGCACCCCACTTGGCCAAGTCGCTGTCGGGGGCCTGAGACTGCCAGTCTTTGAGTGCCTTTTCAGCTTCGTCAGCGCGTCCAGATTGTTTGAGGGCGAGGACGCGCACAAGGTCGCCGATTTCCTGCCCTTTGGGGCGAGCGGGGACGGCGGCGATTTTATCCAGCGTCTTGCGCGCGGCGTCGTTTGCTTTGAGTGCAAGGTGACATTGGCTGGCGATCCAGTCTTCGAGGCGTTCATCGAGTTCGGTGGCGTAAGGTTTTCCTGCGCCGAGATTCTCCGGCCACTCGCGGGCGGCATCGGTGAGTCTCAGCGCTTCGGCGGCGACTCCGCCTTTGAGCAACTCGATGGCGGAAAGCAGACGCGCTTCGCGAAGGAGCGCGCGCGCTTCCGTGGTGCCTTCGGAGGGCAGCAATTCGACTTTCGTCAGCATCGCGTCGGTCTCTTTGTATTTGCCGGTGAGGAGCAGCGACTTGGCGCGCAGCAAAGTCAGCGTGTCGTTCGTCGGAAAGCGCGTTGCATACTCCGTGGCGACGGTCAGCGCGGCGGCGGCGTCATCGTGTTTGAGATGGTGGCGGGCGAGCATCGCGCCATAGCGCCATTGCTTCGGATCGAGTTGTGCGGCGCGCTGGATATCTTTCGCGGAACCTTTCTCAATTAACTGCGCACGTGCGGCGTAAAAGGGTGCGAACGCGGGTTTGTCTCCGCAGGCTGAAAGGCGTTCGCGCGCTTTCGCGAGATCACCGAGATGCCAATGGATGAGGGCGAGGAAATAGTTCGGTTGCCACCCTGCGCTCTGTTTCGCCGCCCACTCGAAGACGGCGATGGATTCCAAGCGGAATGGAAAGACTGACTCCGGTGATGCCGCCTCTGCTCGGGCAAGCACAGCCTTGTCCTGACGCAAATACGCCAGCCAATACAGCGCCTCAGCGTTCAATGGAGCTCGTCTAAGCACTTCGGCTGCTTCTCCGTCGAGCGCGACGTTGTGATACCAGGCTGCGAGTTCGAGAAACGTTTCATGCGGTAGTTCGTTGTGAATCTTCAACGTGAAATCCGGCGCAAGCCCATCGGGGTCCCACTTTCGTTCGTAATTCGCGAAGTGATTCAGAGGATCGATCTCGATCAAGGTCCGCAGTGTGGATTTCGCGCCCGCCATGTCTCCTTTCATCCGCAGCGCGCAGGCGATGACCTGTAACGCGTCGAGATTACGCGCATTGACGACCAGACTTTCCTTCGCCGCAGTGATGGCGCGCTCATACCGTTTCTCGCGGAGAAATTGTTTGGCCAGCTCTGTGTTCGCAGCGCCGCGCCAGCCGGGCGCGAGTGCGGCGAGGCTGAAAGACTCCTTCGCATCCGCAGCGCGACCGAGCGCCACGCTCGCGCGACCGAATTGGTAATTCGCCGCCGGGTCGTAGGTATCAATGCTCAGCGCGTGCTTTGCGAAAGCAAGCGCGCCGGAAAAGTCACCACGACGATTCGCCAGAAAGGCCATCTCCACCAGCGCGGGCACATAGTTCGCATCGAGCTTCAGACACGCGCGCAAATGCTCCTCCGCCTGCCCATACTCGCGTTGCCGCGTGAACTCCTTGCCTTTCAGATAAAGCCCGTAAAGCGAACCCCAGTCGAATTTCGCAGGAGAACTCATCGGGCGAGAAAGCACATCGTCATCGCCCGCGACATAGCTCAGTTTATCTCCGCCGACGCACACGCGCAGCGCCTTCGCCGGCACATGCAGTGTGAATCGCTCCTCCAGTGTCTTCATCGGCTTGAGATGCACTTCCTTCGTCGCGAGCAGATGGTCGCCGTCGAAAATTTCAATCTTATCATCCAGCGCCTGCGTCGGCGAAATGCTCACCGTGAGTTTCTCCCCGTCGCGAACCACGTTCATCGCGCCCCACGGACTCGCACTCACAAAACCCTTCGTCCCCTTCACCGGCATCCAGTGTTCCGTCCACGTGTCCGTCGAGTAGGGCGAAAATTCCGTGTGCTTGAACGGCGACTGCGTGCTCCCCGGCGCTGCCTGATTAAATAGACGCCCCGACTGAATCTCCACGTATTGCCCGTCCGAGTCCGTCAACAACTTCTCCCAAATCATCCCCTCCCGCGACAGACCCCAAATCCAAATCTTCCGCCCCGCCTTGTCGGCATAAGGCGCGTAGTGCGCCACGCCAAAATCCTCATCGTGCCAGTATCCACCGAAGAACTCAGAAAGCCGTCCCGCCACGTGATACGACTTGTAGCTCCCGAAATTATTCTTCTCATACCACGCAATCTCACGCCCCTTCTCATCCACCGGCCATGCATGCGCATCGCCATCGTGCCCGATGAAATTCGTCCCCGGATTTATAAACTGCAAATTTCCCGCCGACTTAATCCCCACATTCATCCATGTGTAATACGGCTGATCCATCCCCGACGCATTGTGCCACAGCGAGCGCGTCGTGAAACACGCCTGCTGCGGTGCCACTTTAATCTCCAGCCGCCAAGTGCTCCGCGTCAGCAAATCCAGCGTGCCCACGATGCAACTCACACTCCCGTCTGCCTCTCGGCGCGTCGTGTAATCCACCGGCGAAAAGCAATTCGGCGTGTGCCCGAAGATGCCGTAGTTCGGCTCGATGCCCCCGCTCGTCCACGGCCCGCGCATCGAGATGTCGCGAAACTTCACCACGTGATTGTCGTAAAGAAACGCCTTCCCCGTCGTCTTATCAATCGCCGTCCACACCTTCCCCCCGATCTCCGGCAGGATCAGCACCTGCACATATTCGTTGGAAAGCTCCACCACCTTCCACTTCTTCTGCACCGGCTTGTTCGTAAAACCATCGTAGCGGAAGTAGGGATAAAAGCGCGACATCGTGGGCACCGGGTCCGCATCCGAATACGGATAAGTCGTGAACTCCTTCTCGTATTCCTTCACCACGCAATCTCCCGCTCGCGACGCGATGGTGAGAAAAGCGAAGACTGCGAGACGGAGGAAAAGCGAAACGGGATTGTTCATGTTGGAAAACACGTGCAGGAAATTGCGCGCAGATCGAGATGGAAAATGTTTTCGAAATTTTGTGCGAGTTGGAAAAGTGAATGGCGATAAGTCAAAGACTCCGTCATCACCAACAACACCGTCCTCGGCCTCAAGCGCACCGCACCCGGTGCCATCATCTCCCTTCGCACCAACCGCATCGTCGCCAATACCGTCAACAGCAAGGTCACCAAGAGCGTCCCTCAATTGTAAGGAACAACTCCCCTGCCCCGCACACATCGCTCAGTTCCGTCCCGACATCACGGACGCAAACCGCCGAATGTCCGCCGAACGGATCAAAATGGTCGCACCGCCCGCATACGCCGCAAATTGCGCGAAAACAATCGCCAATGGAAAAGGCAAAAATGAGCCATGCTCCAGCAGCACCATATACAACGTCATGCCCGGGAGCGACGCATAGAGAACCATGATGGTTATCAACAAATACCTCGCCCACGGCTTGCGGAACCACAATGCGATAAAAAAAACCGACGTCCAGAGCACCGTGGCAACAAGACTGATTAACCCAGAGGAATCCACCTCCTGACCTCGTAGCAAAACAAAATAGCACAGCGCATCTGAAAACCTCAGCGCAATAAAAATGACCACAAGCCATATTCTCGCGCGCTTTGTCCTGCCGGTGCGGCTGCTGGGTTCCTCAGTCATCATTGACGTAAAAGCCGGGTTCGGAAAAACCGAAATCCACTCCGGAGCGAAAGTGCAACAGCATAGGCGACATAGTAAATCCGATTAACCCAGCGCAGGTAAATACGAAACGTCAACGCACACACACCAGCGCCTCAGCGGGCGCGCGTGATCGGTGAATCAATATTTGCGGTTCGGTAGTTCTGTGGCGGCGCTGCTTTGGTCGAAGACGCGATCCTGCACCACGGTTTTCTTGTCGAACTTGTCGCCCTTGAGCGCCATGTCCACCGCGTCGAAAGCGGCGGGGCCGAGGAGTGGGGTGCATTCGACCGCGCAATTAAGTTCGCCTTTAACCATGGATTCAAATCCGGCTTTCACGGCGTCCACCGAAACGATGATGATTTCCTGACCGGGTTTTTTACCGGCTGCTTTGATGGCCTCGATGGCGCCGAGGGCCATGTTGTCGTTGTGCGCGTAAATGGCGGTCACGTCCTTCCCGTGTTTTTGAAGCAGTGTCTCGGTGACTTCCTTGCCTTTCGCGGTTTTAAAATCCCCACTCTGCGCGGCGATGATTTTCATTTCTGGAAAAGCAGCGATTCCGTCAGCGAATCCCTTTTTACGATCAATTGCCGGAGCCGCGCCCGGCGTGCCTTCGAGTTCGATGATGTTCGCCTTGCCGCCGGTTTTCTTGGCGAGCCAATCGGCGGCCATTTTCCCCTCAGCTACGAAATCGGACGCAATCAGCGTGGCATAGAGAGATTCATCCGAAACTTTAATCCCGCGATCCACGAGGATGACGGGGATTTTGGCAGCCTTCGCCTCCTTGAGCACCGGCTCCCATCCGGTTTCGACTTTTGGCGCGAGAATGATCGCATCCACACCCTGCGCGATGAAGGAGCTGATGGCAGCCAGTTGCTTGCTCATATCGTCCTTGGCATCGTCGTATTTGAGTTCGATGCCACGCTTGGCTGCCTCATCCCTGATGGATTTGGTTTCCGCCACACGCCAGTCGTTATCAGCGCCAACTTGCGAAAAGCCGACGACAAGTTTTTTGCCGCCCCCTTGCGGATTAGCGCTCTGTGTGTCGGCCTTTTTATCGCAGCCGGTGAAAGTCGTGATCGCTGCAGCGAGCATTGCGAAGGTTGTCCAACGAAGTGAGGATGTAGTGAGTGTGTGTTTCATAGAGGTATTGGATTTTCAGTGTGAGGCTTCACGCGCCGGTGCGCGAGTGAGAAGTCGCTGAATAACGATGAAGACGAGCAGTAGCGCGCCGATGGCCATGCGCTGCCACGAAGAGTCGAGATTTCCGTAGAAGCGGATGCCTGTGAGGATGGTGCCGTAAATCAGCACACCCATCAAAGTGCCAGCAACGTAGCCGACACCACCGCTGAGTAGTGTCCCGCCAATCACGACTGCGGCAATGGCGTCGAGTTCCAGCCCGAATGCGTTTGTTGCATTGCCGGCTTGTGTGCGGAACGTGAATACGACGCCGCCGAGCGCCGCACAAAATCCGCTGAGCGTGTAGATCCAAATCCGTGTGCGCCCAACCGGCACTCCCATCAAAAGAGAGGATGCCGCATTGCCGCCGACAGCATAGACGTTCCGTCCGAAGCGGCTGAAGTGAGCAAGCACGAGTGCAACAACAAACACCGCAACAAATATGCAGGCAGGCGCGCGTAAAATGACTTTGTCCGTGAGCGGGATTCCCGCGTCTATCACCGCACTGTAAAAGCGGTGGTTGATTTCGAGCGACTGCTTGCTGACCACGAAAGCCATGCCGCGTGCAAAAAACATTCCCGCCAAAGTGACGAGGAAGGGAGGCAATTGATAGACTTGGATGAATATCCCCATGCCTGCGCCAAACACGCTCCCGACCAGCAACGCTAACAAGATGGCCAGCACAGGGTGCACCTCGTGTTTCCCAACTAGCGTGGCGACAAATATCGTGGTGAAGCCGACTACCGAGCCGACGCTGAGATCGATCCCTCCCGAAAGAATGACAAACGTCATCCCGATCGCCACCACTCCGACATGGGCATTGCTGGCGAAGAGATCCGTAACCACACGAAGCGAGAGAAAATTATCGAATAGAACCGAAAAGGTGCCGAAGAGCAGCACGAGCACAAACGTGGTGGCGAGGATGGGGAGATTTTTGCGGGTGAAAATTTGCTTCACGAGGTGGGTTTTCTGAAATTGCCGATGAGACTCGCGATCTGCGCGCGAAATTTCTGCGACTGCAATAGACAGACGACTAGAATGACAAGCGCCTTCGGAACAGGCGCGTAAGCCGAGTCCATCCCCTGCCGGATGAGCGTGGTTGCAAGCGTCTGGATTAGCAGTGCGCCGATGAGCGAACCCAGCAAAGTAAAGCGCCCTCCTGTGAGCACCGTGCCGCCCACAACTACGGCAGTGATGGCGTCGAGTTCGAGCATTTGTCCAAGCCCGTCTGGATCCACGCTGCCCGCGTCTCCAATGGAAACCAAGGCCGCGAGCGCCGCACAAACGGCGCTAAAAATATACACGAGCACCTTGATACCACGCGCATTCACTCCGCTTAAGCGACTCGCCGTTTCATTGTCACCGACGGCCTCCACAAACAAACCAATGGCGGTTTTTCGACACAAAATCACCGTGATGGCGAATACCAATACCACGAGGAATATTTGCACCGGCACCCCCACGATGAAGCTCTTTCCAAGAAAGAGCACACCGGAGTCCACAACCTGCAAGGGACTTCCGCCCGTGATATTCAAGGCCACGCCGCGCCCCAGCACCATCATGATAAGTGTGACCACAATCGGCTGAATTCCTACGCAGGAGATGAGCACTCCATTGAAAACTCCAATCGCGAGCGACACGCTGATGGCAACTCCGAGCAAAGATGGAAAACTGAGATGATGCTTTACGGCCAGGAATGCAGTCAGCGTCCCCACTATCGCCATGACCGAGCCGACAGATAAATCCACACCGCCAGTTGCAATGACCAACGTCATGCCCATCGCAAGCAACATCACAACCACCGACAGTCTCATCACCGTGAGCATCGGCCCGTAAAAATTCCCGTCGCGTGTGGAAACTTCAAAGAACGCGCGGTCGAAGACAAAATTGAAAAGCAGCAGCAGAGCGAGCCCGGCAAGCGGCCACACGATGCGGCTTTGCAAAAAGCGGGAGATGATGGTTGAGGGCGCGCTATTCATGCGTGGCGATCATTTCCATGATGCGGTCTTCGTTGATCTGCTCGCCGGACAGCTCGCCGACCTTCTTGCGGTCGCGCAACACAAGCACACGTTGCGACGCTCGCACGACTTCTTCGAGTTCGGAGGAGATGAAAAGAATCGCCATCCCTTCGCGGCGCAGCGAGTCCACGAGCTTTTCGATTTCCGCTTTTGCGCCGACATCAATGCCGCGCGTCGGCTCGTCGAGGATGATCAATTTTGGCTGAAGGCAGAGCCAGCGGGCGAGCAGGACTTTCTGTTGGTTGCCACCGGAGAGATTTTGAATCGGCGTCTCGGGCGAGGGCGTCTTGATGCGCAGCGCGTTGATGTAATGCGCAGCCAGCTCATCCTGCTTGCGACGCGGGAGCAGGCGCAAAATTCCGCGTCCCGCCTGCATGGCGAGGATGATGTTTTCGCGCACGGAGAGCGACGGGACGATGCCTTCGCTCTTTCGATCCTCGGAGCAAAATGCGATGCCCGAACCGATGGCCTTCGCGGGTGAAGAGAGCGCCGTGGCGCGACCATCAAGTGTGATTGAGCCGGATGTCTTGCGATCTGCGCCGAAGAGCAGGCGCGCGGTTTCCGTGCGACCGGAGCCGAGCAATCCCGCAAGCCCGATGACTTCGCCCTTGCGGATTTCCAAATCGAGCGGCTCTACCCCGCCCTTTCGGCCCAACTGTTTCGCGGTAAGAAACGCATCGCCCGTTGTTTTAGCATCCGCGCCCAAAGCCATAGTATCGCCGACTTTTTCCACGGCGGCTAGTTCGCGTCCGAGCATCTTGCCGACGAGTTGGATCTTTGGAAGTTCCGCTGTTTTGAACTCACCGACGAGTTCGCCGTTTCGTAGCACCGTGATGCTGTCGGAAACGGCATACACTTGATCCATGAAGTGCGTGACGAAGACGAGGCCGAGACCCTGCTCGCGCAGACGGCGCATGACTTTGAACAACTCGGCGACTTCGTGCTCGTCGAGGCTCGATGTTGGCTCGTCGAGGATGAGCAGTTTCGCATTCACATCGAGCGCGCGGGCGATGGCCACCATCTGCTGGAGCGCGAGCGAGCAAGACGACACGGAGCGATGCAGATCAATTTCGATTTCCAGCCGCTGCAATGCACGGCGCGCACGAGTGTGAAGTTCCTTCCAGTCAATGAAACCGAAACGGCGCGGCTGACGTCCGAGCATGATGTTCTCCGCGACGGAAAGCTCGGGGATGAGATTGATTTCCTGATACACCGTCGAGATGCCCAGTTCCTCCGCCTCGCGCGGCGCCTGCGGCGAAACGGACTGCCCCGCCAGCAAGACCTCGCCGCCATCGCGCGGATGCACACCGGTGAGCACTTTGATGAGCGTGGATTTTCCCGCGCCGTTCTCGCCCATCAGCGCGTGAATCTCGCCAGCGCGCACCGTGAAATCCACGCCCTTGAGCGCCTGCACTCCACGGAACGCCTTGCTGATTCCGCGCATTTGTAAAAGTGGCGCGTTCACGATTAACAATTGCTCTCCAGCTTCGTCACATCCGCACCGGCGACTGCGCGGCAGATATGAGCAGCGGGAACGAGGCCCGTCTGTGCTTGGTATGCGCGCGTCACATTCGCGGTGAAAGTCTGCACCGCATCCGTCTCGACCAGCGCCACCGCGCAACCACCGAAGCCCGCGCCAGTCATCCGCGCTCCGAGGCATCCGCGCTCTTTACGCGCACACTCGACCATCACATCGAGTTCATTGCACGAAACCTCGAAATCGTGACGCAGGCTCTCGTGGCTTTGATTCATCAGCGCGCCAAGCGCCAAGAGATCCCCTCGTGACATCGCGGCAAAGGCTTCCTCGGTGCGTGCATTTTCGGAAATCACATGGTGCGCTCGGCGGTAGCTGAGTGCGTCCATCGTAGCGCGGTGCTTTTCAAGATTCGCCGCTGTCACATCGCGCAAAAACTCCGCCCCGCACGCCTTGGCCGCTTCGGCGCACTGCGAGCGGCGTTCGTTGTAAGCCGAGTCCACAAGCCCGCGTTTCTTCGCCGTATCTAGCACGACAATCTTCACCCGCGCATCGAGTGGCGCGGGGCGGATTTCCAGGCTCCGGCAATCCATCAACAGTGCGTGCCCCGCGACACCGCACGCGCTGGCGAGTTGATCCATGATTCCGCAATTCACCCCCGCCCAGTGATTCTCCGCGCGCTGACAAACCCGCGCCATCCTCGCTCCATCCCACGTAAAACCACCCATCGCAGAAAATGCCCGCGCCACCGCCAACTCAAACGCAGCAGACGATGACAGCCCCGCGCCCATCGGCACATCGCTCGCCACCACACCCTCCCATCCGCCAAGCGTCACGCCAGTTTCCGCGAGCGCGCCTGCGACACCGTGCGCGTAGCTCAACCACCCGTCCACTTTCCCCGGCAAAAGTTCCAGCAACGAAAACGATCCGCGTTTTCCAACATCCAACGAGTGCAACACGACTTGCTCATCCGCCCTTAGGCGCAGCGCGATGGCAGTCCAGCGATCAATCGCCATCGGCAGCACAAAACCATCGTTATAGTCCGTGTGCTCGCCGATCAAATTTACCCGCCCCGGAGCAAACGCGACGTGTGTCGCGGCGGCGGCGAATTTCTCGCTGAATCCCGTCACGGCACGCACAGCCGGTGCCGGAAGATTCTCACGGCGAGTGGTCGTCATTTCTAAATCTGTCGAGGTCATGTGGTCGGCGAAGGCTACGCTCAGTCACAGTGCGATTCCGTGGGCGTGGCGGTCAACCTTTCCGCAGTGCCTGTGTCACTTTCCGCCTCATTTCGTCAGCATTCCACTCACGCGCTGCAATGTGTCCGCTGCGGCGATTTCACGACCATCCGCCAACACACGCAGCCCCTTTCCTATTCCGTATTTCGTCCCCGTCTTGTCCCACAAAATAGTGAGCGTCTTTCCGTGATACAAAATGTGGTCGAGACAGAAATAATCCCACGTCCCTTCCGGCAGCAGCGGGTTCACCTCTACTGTGTCATCTGCGCGCGGACGCAATCCGACGAGACCTGTGATCACGAGATCGCAATATGTCGAATGATTGTAATCCTTGCCGCGTTCGACTCCTCCTTTGCCAGCGTCCCACGTTCCTTTTTTCCACTTCATCAGCCGGGTGCGGGATATCCAGTCGCCCGTCTGGGGATTTAAATTTTCATCAATCCACGGAACCACTCGCCCGTCTGGCCGCGTGAGATGATGGCTGCGCGTGTAGGTTTTCAGCGACTGAAAATAGTCCGCCTTGCTGATGGAATCCTGCTCGTAGTCATTGAGCACATTGGCCATCGCAGTGAGCGTCACCGCCGTCGCGAACGGCCAACTCGGTCCGTTCCACTGGCACTCATGTCCTTCGTAGGAAATGCGGAAGCCGGGATGGCGCTGCTCAGTCGTCGTCGGACCGAACGGAGCCATGAAACCTTGCGGGTCGGTCAGTTGCTTCCACGCCACTTCGTAGCCCTTGCTGCGCTCTGGCAGATGAAAATACCAAGGCGTGAAACCGTGCAATTCGCGAACGTTCACAAAAGGTAAATCGCCCTCCCCTTTCGGACGCGTCTTAAAAAACTTCGCTTCCGGGTCCCACAGTTTCTCCTGCACAAGCCGACGCAGCCGCGCCGCCTTCCCTTCATACTCCGTCGCGATTTCAGTCTTCCCCGCCAGCTTCGCGATTTTCACGAGTGCCTGCGCATCGCCGAACATATAGCTATTGATCGTCGCCCGCTTCCCGCTCCCGCCGATGGAAACCTCCATCCCGTCGCGGTCATCAATCTGCCAGAAAAGCCCATCGCTCAACAGGCTCGACTTTTCCCACGCCTGATAATTCTTCACCAAATCATCCAGTAGCCCCGTGACCTGCTCCGTATCGTGCCGCACGAGGTAATTCGCATACAACGCATCGGCGGCCCAAAAGCTATACGAGCGCGGACTCGCCCCCTTGCGAAACCAAAACGGCGCGTAGTCGTTCAGGTATTTCGCATCGTGCAGCCAGCGCCCCTCGTAAAAGTGATGCGCCGCCGGGCAACTGATCGTGTTGTGCTTCCCCGCCCACGGGACGTTCGGCAGAAACTCCGTTATCACCCAGCCGTCCGGCGTCTGCTTGACGTGCTTCCGGTAAGTCCACCATCGAAAATAATACGTCTGTTCGATGTCCGCATCCGGGCACTCGAAGAGCGGGATGTTGTCCTTGAGAAACTCCCACGCCTTCTCGTTGGGAAACGCTTCGCGATAAAGCTCCTCATCATCCTTATTGAACTGCTCCACGTAGTGCCGGAACGCATCGGCGCGCAGAGTGCCCGTCGCCGCCGACTCCGCTGCCATGCACATCGGACGCAGGAAAATAAAAATCACCAGCAATGCGATCGACGCGAAGACTCCACGCCCTTGGATTCCGCACAATGATGAACCACGGATGACACGGATACCACGGATGGTTTTTCCGAAAGAGCGAAGCATCCATCCGTGAACATCCGTGTCATCCGTGGTCAAAATCATCGCATCCTCGTTCACGCGGGGTGTTCGTGGGAGTTGCATCATTCGTTCTTTGGGAAATCGCATCATAATCAAGTGCGCCCACCGAAACCCCGCCGCGCCAGTTTTCGCAATGCATAAAACGGAAATTCGCAGAAATTTGTGGCTAACGATTCGCGCCTCACGCCATGGTATCCCGCATCCACGGAGCGCAGGACGCTCCACTCTTCATCTTCCAACTCATGAAACGCCTGCTGACCACTCTGCTTCTCACGCTGACCTCCATCGCCTTCGCCGAAGGTGAGCGCATCCCAAACAAACCCGCGCCGCCGCTGAATCGCTTCGCGCCGGATACCGTGGCGCCGCCGGTGACGTCGCCGTTTCCGGGCGGAAAATTTACGCTGGGTGAAAATGAGACGGTGGTCTTCGTGGGCGGGACGAATTTTGTGCGGGAGGCGAAGTCGGGCGAGTTGGAGGCGTTGCTGACGAAGGCGTTCGCCAAGCAGAAGCCGGTGTTCCGCTCGATGGCGGTGGATGCGGACACGGTTTATTTGCAGGAGCGCGAACTGAACTTCGGCTCGTGGCGGCAGCAGCTCGAAGCGGTCGGAGCGACGGTGGTGATCGCGCAGTTCGGGCAGATGGAGGCGCTCGATGGCGTGGCGAAGCTGCCGGAGTTCGTGGCCGCGTATCACCGGCTGCTTGATGAGTTTTCCGCCCGCACCGTGCGCATCGTGCTGGTGTCGCCGATGCTGTTTGAAAAACCTACTTCACCGAATGTGCCGGACCTGACGAAGCGCAACGACGACGTGAAAGCGTATGCTGAGGCCGTGAAGGAGATTGCGAAGCAACGTGGCGTAGTATTTGTGGATGTGAGCAGCCTTCAAGTAATGGTAAAGACTGAGACTGTTGCCTTGGACAACTCCCACCCTTCGGACTATTCGAAGTCATTTAGCAGCGATGGTATTCATCTAACTCCGCATGGAGTTCTTAATATCGGTGTGAATATCTTTACTGGACTAACTGGTAGTAAACTCACTCCCACGGATCCAGAGTTGCTTGCCGCCATCGTCGAAAAGAACCGCCTGTGGTCGCAATGCTGGCGGCCTTCCAACTGGAACTTCGCCTACGGCGACCGCGCCACGCAGCCGTTCGCCAGACCTGCGGGCGGGCAGCCGGATTTGAAGGGCGCTTTTGCGCAGCATCGTGCGCTGCTCGCGGAGGCGGATGCCCGCATCGCGGCAATCGCCAACGGCGAGAAAGTTCCGCCACCTCCGCCCGCTTACACGCCGCCGACAGACGAGAAGGCGCTCACGCCGGAGGAGGAACTCGCCACTTTCACCGTGGCCGATGGCTACGAGGTGACGCTCGTCGCTTCCGAAAAGGACGGCGTGGTGAAGCCGGTGCAGATTTCGTGGGACGAGCGCGGGCGTTTGCTCGTGGCTTGTTCGCCGGGCTATCCGCATCTCGAAGTCGGCGCGCCGCCGCACGATTTCGTCCTCATGGCCGACATGAAAGACGGCAGGGTGAGCAAGGCGTGGCGTTACGCCGACGGGCTGACTATGGTGAACGGCATGGAGCCGGGCGACGGCGGCATCTTTGTCTGCGACTACGACGAGCTGCTCCACTTCCGCGACACGAACAACGATGGCAAAGCCGACCAGCGCCGCGTGGTGCTCTCCGGCTTCGGCATCGGCGACACGCATCAGCTCATCAACTCGATCAACCACGGCGACGATGGCTCGCTGTGGTTTGCGCAGGGGCTGCACGTCCTCTCGCACGTCGAGACGCCGCGGGGCATCGCGCGGCTCGATCAAGCGGCAATCTGGCGGCTGCGTCCGCGCACGCTGCGGCTGGAGGGGTTTTTCAACCATGCGCGGGCGGGAGCCAATTGCTGGGGCGTGGTCACGGATGATTGGGGAAACATCTTCCACAAAGCCGGCGACCGTCCCGCCGGCTACTATTCGCAGCCCGGACTCGTGCGCGCGGCGACTGGTTTCACGCCCGACGACTACGACCGCGTGGCCGCGATATTTAAGAGCGACGTGAAGACGGTCTCCATTGACCTGCTCGGCTCGAAGGCGCTGCCCGACGACGTGCAGGGCTGCGCCGTCATCGCCGGTTTCATGGCGAGCAAAGTGGAAATGCACCGCATCCTCGACGACGGCTCCGGCTTCCGCACCGAGCAAATGCCCACGCTGCTCCGCTCATCGAACAACGCCTTCCGCCCCGTGGACGTGAGCCAGGGGCCCGACGGCGCGATCTACGTGGCCGATTTTTACAACCCCATCATCGGCCACTACCAGGCCAGTTACCGCGACCCGAAGCGCGACAAGACGCATGGCCGCATCTGGCGCATCAGCGCCAAAGGCCGCCCTGCCATCCAGCAGCCCGACCTCGCCGGCATGGACGCACCCGCCCTGCTCGAACAACTCGGCTCGCCCGAGCGCTGGACGCGGTATCAGGCGCAGCGTGTTCTTTTTTGGAAACCGACGGACGAGGTGGTGAAAGCGCTCGATACGTGGACGGCTAAACTTATTCAGTGGGACAAAATCGACGACGGATCCACAAAGCAAATAGATAGTGGGCCACTGCTCCGGCGCGCGCTCGGCATTTACGAAGCGCACGAAACGATACGCCCCGAACTGCTCGAACGACTGCTCACCAGCAAGGACACGCGCGTGCGCGCCTATGCCACGCGGATGGTCGGCATGTGGTCGGATCGGCTGTCCTCCCAAAAGCTATTTAGGGAAGCGGTAGGATATAGGCGCGCCAAGATACGTAATGAGATCGTGAGGCGTCCGGATGTTGTCGCGCTCCTTCGCGAGCGCGCTGTCGATCCCGATGCCCGCGTGCGGCTGGAAGCCATCGTCGCATCGACCTACGTCGCTTCGCCCGAGGTCGTCGAAATCCCCGGCCTCGCCTCCACGCAGCCGCGCGACAGATTCATAGACTACGCGCTCACGCAAAGCATCCGCGCCCTCAAGCCGCAGTGGCAGCCCGTCATTGACAAGCTCACCTTCGGCGGCAACACCGCCGCGCGCGACTTCGTCGTGAAAATCGGCGGCGCAGTCCCGCCACCCGAGCACCCCGGCAAAGCCACCTACGACTCGCTCTGCCTGAACTGCCACCAAGCCAACGCCAAGGGACTCGCCGCAATTTACCCACCGCTCGCAGGCAGCGAATGGGTCAACGGCGACAAAGTCGCGCCCATCAAAATGCTCCTCCACGGCCTCTCCGGCCCCATCACCGTCAAAGGCGAACCCTTCGGCACCGGCAACCCCATCCCCATGCCCCCGAGTGGACTCGACGACCAGAAAATCGCCGACGTCCTCACCTACATCCGCGCCAACTTCGGCAACCAGGCCGACGCCGTCACCGTCGAAGAAGTCCGCACCCTCCGCGAAAAACACAAAGACCGCACCACGCTCTGGACCGTGCCGGAACTCACCCAGCCAAAATAGCTACGTCGCTGCGTGTGAATATCACCTCCACGGGTTCCAATTGCTCGCGCATAGCCACGCTCGTCGAATCAGCGAGCGAGGGTCGTCAATAACACCTTCAGCCGATATTCGCGTTTCCCTGCATTCACCACGCGCACGTTGGCCGACAAATAATTCAAATTTTCTCTTTACTGCCTCCGCGCGGTAATTAGTAGTGTGCCTCCTGTCGGAAGCAGTTCCTTCTGGTGTTAAATCTCCCTACCCAGTGGAACACAGGTTTCCGTGAGTAAAACACACACAATTCCCCCCTCTAAAAAATCCCATGAACACACAAACCACCACCAATCTCCCGCAATGCGGGTGCAAAACAAAATCACTAGCGGCAGCATGCTTGCTGGTTCTAACGGCGGCAACTCAAGCGGACACGATCAGCATCAGCTTCGGTGCGACCCTTGTGTCGAATCCGCATGATGCGCTTTTCGCACAGGCGACCAACTGGAATCACTGGACTACAGGAGATACTTCCGAAACCAGTTTCATCAATTCTTTAGGAGCACCGGTTACAGGCCTGACGTTGTCTTGGACTCAAACGAGTGCCACCCAAAGCAATGATACCAATTTTGGTCCAAATCCTGGCAACTATAACTCTGGACAGACGGGCTACGCTGCTCCCAATGGCCTTTCAGATCCATATGCCTGCGTGCCTGGTGATGCTGGATACGCCAATATATCCGGTATCGCCGGCAACGATAATAACTATGCCCAGTTCAAATTGACGGGAATTCCTGCCGGCTCTCAGGTGGGAGCACTAGGAGCATGGATTGGCATTGGTTTGCATTGGGCTACGGAGACCACCCCAGATACAGGGCAGCACTCGTGGACCGTTTGGGCAGGCCAACAGATCAGGACCCAACTAGTTCTTGAAACAAGCGGACCGCTGGCCGGAACGGAAACCTTTTACTTCAATGGCCAGAGTCCTGTTCAAGTAAACGCACAATCCAGAACAACCCTTTCAGCAATTCAGATCGTCACTCCAGTGCCCGAACCCTGCACGGCAGTTTCGCTGCTTGGCGGTCTCGGCATGCTGCTCAGTCTGCGCCGCCGCAGAGCGTAGCAAATCATTCTTGCTGTCAGAAAATTCAGGCGGGGCGCTGGCAAAGTGCTCCGCCTTTTCTGTGCCGATAAACACCGCCGCATCGGCACCCTCCGCAGAAATCACCAAGGCCGCGATGCGCTGGGAACGGCGACAGGAATGTCGCCGCTCCTTGTCAATTCCCGTCGGCACACCGATAAGCTTTCTCTGTCTATCCATGAAAATCCGCATCTTTATCCTTACTTTTCTAATCGCCAGCAGTGTCTCGCATGGCGCGAATGTCTTCGATGAAATGGTGCGTTCGACTCCGTGGCTCAGCCCGGCGGATGAATTGAAATCCTTCGTAGTGCCGGAGGGGTTTGCCGTGCAGTTGGTGGCGGCGGAGCCGGAAATCGGGAAGCCGATTTCGATGAGCTTTGATGCGATGGGTCGCTTGTGGGTTGCGGAGACGAATGCCTACCCCATCGAGACTGCGCCGGACAAAACACCGCGCGATATCGTCCGCATCCTTTCCGATTTCAAAGATGACGGTCGTGCGGGAAAGAACGAGATTTTCGCCGACGGACTCTCCATGCCGGACGCTGTCGCGCCTTACAAAAACGGCGCTGTCGTTTTTTCGATCCCGAACATCGTGCGATTGCAGGACACCGATGACGACGGGAAGGCCGACCGCCGCGATGTGGTGCTGGGGCCGTTCGGGGCGCGGGACACGCACAATCTCGCGAACAATTTCCGCCGGGGCTTCGACGGCTGGATGTATGGAGGGGAAGGCGTGGGAAACAAGTCGGCGATGAAGGGCGGCGACGGGAAAGATTTCAGTATCACGGGCGGAGTGTTTCGCTTCCGCCCCGATGGAATGAGCATTCAAAGATTCGGCGACGGGCAGGCGAATGTTTTTGGCCTGTGCTTTGATCCGCTTGGCAATCTTTTCACGTCCGACTGCCACTCGATGCCGATTTATCAAAACATCTTCGGCGGTTTTTATCCGGTCTTCGGCAAGCCGCACGACGGACTCGGCTACGCGCCGCAGATGCTCTGGCACAACCACGGTTCGACGGCGATTTCCGGTCTCGCAAATTGCGACGAGCCGATGTGGCCTGCGGAGTTTCAGGGAAATTTCTTTCTCGGAAACGTGGTGACGAGTCGCGTGAACCGCGACCGCATCGAGGAACACGGCTCGACGAAAATCGCGAAGGAGATGCCGGACATCGTGAGTTCGCGCGACCCGTGGTTCCGCCCCGTGGATGTGCAACTCGGCCCCGACGGCGCGCTTTACATCGCGGATTTTTACAACCGAGTGATCGCACACGTCGAAGTGCCGCTCAATCACCCGGGCCGCGACCGCAAGAGCGGACGCATCTGGCGCGTGGTGCGTCTCGCTGCCGATGGGAAACCAATGCTCCGTGCGCGCCCTGATTTCACAAAGCTGAGCGTTGCTGAAAAAGTCGCGCAGCTCAGCGATCCGAGTCTTTCGCATCGCCTCGCCGTGCTGAATTTCCTCGCAGACCAAGGCGGCGATGAAGTCGTCAATGCAGTGCGCAAGGCATCGCAACAGAAGGACGCTGACCTCAATCTGAGAGCGGGCGCACTGTGGATTCTGGAAAGACTCGGAGCGCTGACGGACGCCGAACTCTCCGCCGGTGCGAAGGACGCCGAACGATTGATCCGCACGCACGCCCTGCGCATTCTCGTCGAGCGTGCAAATTGGAAACCGGACGAATTGGCGCTCGTCCTCAACGCCACTAAGGACTCGGATGGCTACGTGGCCCGCGCAGCCGCAGACGGCCTGGCGCGGCATCCATCACCCTCGCACATTCCAACTTTGCTGGCCCTCCGCCAGCGCGCCCCAGAGGACGACACACACCTCGTCTATCAAGCGAGGAAGGCGCTGCGGGATCAGTTGCTACTCGCGGAGAGTTTTGAGTTCGTCGGAAAGCAGGCGCTCAGCGATGCCGATGCACGCGCCATCGCCGATGTCTCACTCGCGCTGCAATCGCCGGGAGCCGCAGCCTTTTTTGCGAAGTATCTCGCGAAATTTCCCGCCAATGGAAAACCCAACAAAGACTGGGTGCGCCACATCGCGCGTTTCGGCGATGCCGCCAGCATAGACTCGCTCGCCGATTCGCTGACTGCCAATTCCGCCTACGATCCCGACACACAGCTCGATCTTTTCCAAGCCATGCGCCAAGGCACGGAGCAGCGCGGGATGAAACCGGGTGACAAAATGAAAACGTGGGCCGCTAAGCTCGCAGCCCGATTGCTCGAAACCACCCCTCCAAATCCCGCACGCCAGAAAGCTGCTGCGGAGTTAGCGATGAAATTGCAACTCAGCGAAATGGAAAAACCGATGAGCACGCTAGCTCTCACGGTAGGTGGCGACATCGAAGTGAGAGCCGCGTGCCTGCGCGCTTTGCTGTCGCTGAATGCCTCCGAACATTTGCTGGAAGCGGAAACTTTTCTGAACAACGCAAGCCTCGCAGTGGAACGCCGCGCCGAAATCGCACAGTCACTCACCAAGCTGAACTCATCTGAAAGCCGGAAGTTGCTCGCGCAAAGTTTGCGTCAAGCGCCCGAGCGTTTTGCCATCATCATTGCCACCGCGCTCTGCGGCACAGGCGAAGGTGCGGATGCACTCATGCAGGCAGTCACCGACGGACAAGCCCCCGCCGCGCTGCTCACTCAGCGAGCGATTAAAGACAAACTCCTGGCCGTGCGTCCGAAACTCGCCGAGCAAATCGCCAGTCTCACCGCCAAAATCGGAGCGAACTCCGAGCGCCTTCAAAAGATCGCGAAGGAACGTGCCGCCACATTTCCAAAAACAGCCAGCGCCGAGGAGGGAGCAAAAGTTTTCCAGACACATTGCGTTGTCTGCCACAGCATCGGCGGAAAAGGCGGGCACGTCGGCCCCGAACTCGACGGCATCGGCCATCGCGGACTCGAACGCCTCTGCGAAGACGTCCTCGATCCCAATCGCAATGTGGACCGTGTTTTTCGCTACAGCATCGTGACGCTCAAGAACGGCACCGCAATCACCGGACTCTTCCGTCGCGAGGAAGGCGCGCTCTTGGTGTTTGTGGATGCGGCTGGTAAGGAAATCACCGTCGAGAAGTCCGAAATCACCCAACGCACCAAATCCGAAACCTCCCTCATGCCCGAAATTTTCGCCGACCTCCTCCCACCCGCCGACTTCCAGAACCTCATGGCATACCTGCTCTCGCAATCCACGAAGTAGGAGCCCTCGCTGAGAGCACGCGCCTTAAAAGGAATTGCCAAGTAAGCAGGGCAATCTCCATGTTCCCCACCCTGTGAGCAACGAACCCGCCAATCCGCTTCGTGAAGGTCTTTCCAATCGTGCGATGCCCCAGCCGTGCAACGTCGTCATCTTCGGCGCCTCGGGAGACCTGACTTTCCGCAAACTCATCCCCGCGCTCTACAATCTCGCCGCAGATGGCGATCTGCCGGGCGCTGCTAACATCGTTGGTTTCGCGCGACGCGAAAAATCGGACGAGAGCTGGCGTGCGGAGTTGAAGGAGACGACGGCGAAGTGCTCGCGCTCAGGGTTGAATGAGGAGGTGTGGGACGGGTTCAGCAAAAGGATTTACTACCACCAGTCGGAGTTTGGCGACGCTGCGGGCTATGCGCGCTTGAAACAAAAGCTCGACGCGCTGGATGCGGTTGGCGGCACGCGCGGGAATCGTCTTTTTTACCTCTCTGTAGCGCCTTCGGAATTTGAGGGTATTATCGAGCAACTCATCGCAGCTGGGTTGACGAAGAGCAGCATCGGCTCGTGGACGCGAGTGATTGTGGAGAAGCCGTTCGGCACGAATCTCGAGACGGCACAGGAGTTGAATTCGATCATCGGGCGCGCTTTTGCCGAGGGCGACACGTTCCGCATTGACCACTATCTCGGAAAGGAAACCGCGCAGAACATCATGGTGCTGCGTTTCGCCAACTCGCTGATCGAGCCGCTGTGGAACCACCGCTATGTTGACCACGTGCAGATCACGAGCGCCGAGCAACTCGGCGTGGAGGCGCGCGGGCCTTACTACGACAAGTCCGGCGCGCTGCGCGACATGGTGCAGAGCCATCTGCTGCAAATCCTCTGCCTCACGGCGATGGAGGCTCCGACGAATCTTTCCGCCGACGCGGTGCGCGATGAAAAGCTGAAGGTCGTCCGCAGTCTGCGCCGGATGTCGCCGGACGATGTGGCGCGCGATGTCGTGCGCGGCCAATACGCAGCGGGATCGATCAGCGGAAAGGAAGTGCCCGCCTATCGCGCGGAGGATCGCGTGAACCCGAAGAGCGAGACGGAAACTTTTGTCGCGCTGAAGCTCCACGTGGACAACTGGCGCTGGCATGGCGTGCCGTTCTACGTGCGCGTCGGCAAACGGCTCGCGAAGGGCGGCGCGGAAATCGCGGTGCAGTTCAAGGAGGCACCGGGCGTTCTTTTCAACAGCGCGGAGACTCCACTCGGGCCGAACCAGCTCGTCATCCGCATCCAACCCGACGAAGGCGTGTCGTTGCGCCTGCAATGCAAGGTGCCGGGAAGCACGCTGCGCATCGAGCCGGTGAAGATGGATTTTCACTACGGCACGAGTTTTGGAAAACAAAGCCCCGAGGCCTACGAGCGCCTCATCCTCGATTCGATGAGCGGCGACGCTACGCTCTTTGCGCGGCGCGACGAGGTGGAGGACGCATGGCGCTTTGTGGATGTGATCGAAAATGCGTGGCACGCGAGCGCCACGCCTCCCCCGCTCTGCCCCTATGCTGCGGGCAGTTGGGGCCCGAAGGAAGCGGATGATTTGCTAGAGCGCGATGGTCGTGCGTGGCGGAGGATGTAATCCATGCCACTCGACGCCACCACACTCGGCACGCCCGTCGAAGTCGCGGCCATCGGCAAGGAGTTGAAGAAACTCTGGGCAGCCGACAAAACCCGCACGCGCGCAACGCTGTTTAATTTCGCAATCGTCTGTCAGGGCGAGGCCGCGATGACGGAGAATACCGAACTACTCTCGGATTTCGTTCGCGGCCACGCGTTTCACGCACTGCTGATCGGAATCGCACCCGAGGCGAAGGAAACCAAAGTGGACGCATGGATCAACGCACACTGCTTTCTGCCGAAGGTCGGCGCAAAGCACGTCTGCTGCGAGCAGGTCTCCATTTTCGTGCAGGGAAATGTGAAGGCGCTGCTGCCGAATCTACTTTTCTCGCAGCTCGATTACGATCTACCGCTCACATTGTGGTGGCGCTGCGACTGTCCCGAACTCGTGGACAGCGAAGTCTGGCGCTGGGTGAACCGGCTCATCTTCGACAGCCAGACGTGGAGCGATGCGCGCAAGCAATTCACCACGCTGCGGCGCTCGCTCGGGAGCAGCCACGCGGTGCTGTGCGACCTCGCATGGACGCGCTCGCTGCACATGCGCCAGTCGCTCGCGCAGTTGTTCGATACGCCAGAAACTGCATCCGCACTGCACAGCCTCAAGCGCATCGCCATCACCCACGCGCCCGGCGCGCGCACGACGGCAATGCTGCTCGTCGGCTGGTTTGCCGCGCAGCTCGGCTGGTCGGCTCACGGCGCGCGGGGAAATCACGTGCATTTCTCCACGGGAACCGGCGACGTCGTCTGCGATCTCACCGAGGCTGAAGGCTCGTGCATCAGCGCAATTGAGTTGGTCAGCGACACCCTCACCATCTCCGCCTCGCGCCCGACGACTGCAAATTTCCTCCATGTCGAAATCCGCGATCCAGCCGGTAACACGACCAAGCACGTCATGCCCGCCGACAGCGACAGCATTACGTCCGTCCTCGATCAGGAGCTGGCAAGCTGGGGCCGCCACAGCGTCTATCTCAAGGCGCTCGCCGCCACAGAGCCGCTGCTTTAAGGACGCTTCCGATTGAAGCCCGCCACGACGCGATCCGTTTCGCGCTTCACCGCTTTCGCTTTCAGATCCTGCCGCTTGTCGTGCGCGAGCTTTCCTTTGCCGAGTCCGATTTCGACTTTCACGCGATGGCCCTTCCAATAAACCCGCAGCGCCACGAGCGAGAATCCCTCGATCTGCGTCTTGCCTAAAAGCTTTTCGATCTCCTGCCGGTGCAGCAGCAGTCGCCGCAACCGCTTTGGCTCATGCTGTTCGTGGCTCGCCTTTTCGTAAGGCTGGATGTCCATGTCATGCAACCACAGTTGCCCCTTCTCCACGCGCGCAAACGCATTGTTCACGTTCGCAAGTCCTCCACGGATGGATTTCACCTCCGTGCCCTTGAGTTCGATCCCGGCCTCGATCCTGTCGAGAATGTGGTAATCCCGCAGCGCCTTGCGATTGACCGAAATTTCGGTGCTCATCGCTTTGCCAATCAAAAAGAGAGCGTCCTAGCTCTCTTCCTCGTCCTTCTTCTTCATCTCATAGCCGAGCTTGCCGGCGATGATTTCGCTGAGCGCGATGTCGGCGAGACCCATGCGGGTGACCACATCAATCATCGGCTTGTGGCCTGCGGAAAGCTGGCGCACGCGCTTGGAGACGACGTTGACGAGCAATGGAACGCTCGGGATTTTTTTTGCTGCTTCTTCGACTAGTGAGCTCATCATGATTGTTGGTTTGCAGGTTGACCGATTTACTGAAAAGGGGCGGGAAGGTGCTGGGCCGGCCCCCGAATGTCAAACTGCTTTTCCGGCGGCGGTAACCCCGACACCACGATGCTGGCGGTAGGCTTTCACGATTCGTTGAACGAGTTCGTGGCGGATGACGTCGCGATCGGCGAAATGTGTGAAATGAACGCCCTCCACACCACGCAATGCCTCGATGGCTTCGACGAGCCCGCTGCGCTTGTTGCCGGGGAGATCGATTTGCGTCGGGTCGCCGGTAATCACTGCCCGACTTTCCGCGCCAAGTCGCGTGAGGAACATGAACATCTGCTCGGTGGTCGTGTTCTGCGCTTCGTCGAGGACGACAAAGGCGTGGTTCAAAGTGCGTCCGCGCATATAGGCGAGCGGCGCGATTTCAATCACCCCTCGCTCAAAGCAGCGCTCCATTTCCTCCGGGTCCATCATGTCGTGCAGCGCATCGTAGAGCGGGCGCAGGTAGGGCATGATCTTCTCTTTCAAGTCGCCCGGCAAAAAGCCGAGCGCCTCGCCTGCTTCGACTGCGGGGCGTGTGAGGATGATGCGATGAACTTGTTCCTTTTTCAGCGCAGCGACGGCCATCGCCATGGCGAGGTAGGTTTTGCCAGTGCCTGCGGGGCCGACGCCAAACGTCATGTCATTCTGCTGGATGGCCTGGATGTAAGTGCGCTGTGTCGCGGTCTTGGGAATAATCGGCGCGCGCTTCGGCGAGCACTGGATTTTTGTGACGACGAGCGTATCGAGTCCGGGCATATCGGCGCTCTGCACAGCACGCAGCGCGTAGTTGAATTCATAACGCCGGATGCTCATCCCGCCGCGCAACGCGACATCGAGCTGCCGAAACATACGCCCCACTTTCTCCAGCGCATCCGGAGCGCCCTCGGCGCGCAGCCAGCCTTCGCGCGTGGTGAGTTTCACCCCAAGCGCCTGCTCGACGATTTGGAGATTCCCGAGGTCGTTGAGAAATAATTGGCCCAGCACGCGGGCGTTTTCAAATTCGTAGGTTTCAGACACGCGGGATTTGCTAGCGGACATTTCCGCCACTGACCAGCCCTGGAAACTCAGCGGAACGATGTTGCTGATTTTTAAACCACAGAGAACACGGGGAGTAGATGTCCGATATCAAATAATCAGTCTGACACGAATGGCACTAAATCAAGGGCTGCCCGTCTTCTTTTGTCAAAAGCGCCCTCCGTTCAGCCATTGGACTACTTTTCGTCGCCGCCAGTTTCAAAGAGCCATCACCATCACGTCGGGAGCCACCGCCGGTTTCCGAAGCGCCGCCGCCGCTTCAGCGGGCGTTT
>CAIYUV010000075.1 GCA_903929475.1 uncultured Spartobacteria bacterium | reverse complement strand
GGTCTGCAAGTCGGCAAGAATCTGGCACGGATGCTCGTCGTCCGTGAGCGCGTTCACCGTGGGGATGCCGCTGAATTTCGCAAAATCCTCCACATCGCTCTGCGCAAACGTGCGGATGACCGCGCCCTGGCACATCCGCCCAAGCACGCGCGCCGTGTCCGCGATGGGTTCGCCGCGTCCGAGCTGAATGTCGTCCGCCGCGAGGAAAAACACATCGCCGCCGAGTTCGCGAATGCCGACCTCGAAGGACACACGCGTGCGCGTCGAGGATTTGGAAAACATGAGCGCCCAGCACTGGTGACGCAGCGGATGTTTATCGAGCCGCCCGCGCATACTCTTCATCCGCGCAGCGAGGTCGAGGATGACGTGTATCTCGTCCCTGCTCAGCGATTCGATGGACAACAAGTGTTTCATGGCTTTCTCCGGCTTTTGGAAAAAGGGGCGAAAGATGCCCGCGAGCCGCCCCGTGGCAAGCTCTCATTGCGCAACATTTCGCGTGCAAACAAAAAAGCGCCCCGGCTTTCACCGGGGCGCTTTGAATTTTGTGAGGCTATTGCCTGCGACTAGTAGCGCCTGCCGCCACCACCGCCGCCGCCGCCGCCACCGCCACCGCCGCCACCGCCACCGCCGCGGTAACCACCGCCGCCACCGCCGCCGCCTGCACCGGCACGTTCTTCACGTGGGCGTGCTTCGTTGACGGTGAGGGCGCGACCGCCGACGTCCTTGCCGTGGAAGAGGCTGATTGCCTTTTGTGCTTCCTCGGCTGTGGACATGGTGACGAATGCGAAGCCGCGTGACTGGCCGGTCATCCGGTCCTGCATCAGGGCGCATTCCTTGACGGTTCCCGCTTGCGCGAAGAGATCCTGGATGTCGATTTCTAGTGTGTCGAAGGAAAGATTTCCTACGTAGAGTTTGCTGTTCATGTTTGTTGTTTGCTGACTGTGGAGCTTCTGCGCTTGTTTCCGTGAATCGGATTTCGAACTGCCAAAGAAGACCCGCGGCGTAACCCGCGCTGCAAACAACTAGCAATCTACCAATGCCCAAATGGGCTCTGAATCTGCGAGGTCAGAGTCGCAGGTAAGTGAGGAAGCACAACCTTTACTTTGAAATACTTTCGCCCACCCCTGTTGGATTCTGCTTAAAGGCGGCATGTTTCTCGACGCTCATCAACATTTCTGGCGCTACGACGCCACGCAATATCCGTGGATTCCCGCAGGCTCGCCGCTGCATCGCGACTGGCTCCCGGCGGATCTCGCTGCGTTGCAAAAACCGCTCGGTCTCGATGGCAGCATCGCCGTGCAGGCGCGGCAGAGCATCGCGGAAAGCGACTGGCTGCTCGGCCTCGCGGAGGCGGATGAGCGCGTGAAAGGCGTGGTCGGCTGGGTGGATTTGCGCAGCGAGCGCGTGGAGGAGGACATTGCGCGGCTGGCGCATCATCCGAAATTCGTCGGCGTGCGTCACGTGGTGCAGGATGAGCCGGACGACCGCTTCATGCTCGGCGCGGATTTCCTGCGTGGCATCGCGCTGCTGCGCCGCTTTTCGCTCACCTACGACATCCTCATCTACCCGCGCCAGTTGCCCGCCGCCATCGAGATGGTCGCGAAGTTCCCGCAGCAGCCCTTCGTTTTAGACCACATCGCCAAACCGCACATCAAAGACGGCACGCTATCTCCGTGGCGCGAACAAATCCGCGAACTGGCCCGCGCTCCGCATGTGCTTTGCAAATTGAGCGGCATGGCGACCGAAGCTGATCATCGCGCGTGGAAGCCCGACGACTTCCGCCCGTTTCTCGACGTAGTATTCGAGACATTCGGCCCCGAGCGGCTGATGTGGGGCAGCGACTGGCCCGTGTGTCAGCTCGCCGCGAGCTACGAGCAAACATGGAGACTGGTGGACGACTACACGCGCGGCATGAGCACCACGCAGCGCGCTGCAATTTTCGGCGGAAACTGCGAGCGGTTTTATTTGTGAACGCAGTGACGACCACTCCTTGCCCCCCTGCCATTCCCTCGCTATGACGCGCGTCTGCCAATGCCAGTAGCCACAACATCCACGCCAGCACTCGAACCGATTCGCGTTCAGGCGAAGTTCTTTTTCGAGGGGGATAAAAAGTGGTTTTTAAAAGGAGTCACCTACGGGCCGTTCAAACCGAACGCCGATGGCGATTACATGAGCACGACTGAGCAGGCGGCGCAGGATTTTGCGCAGATGCGGGAGTTGGGGATCAATTTGATCCGCGTCTATCACGTGCCTCCGCGCTGGCTGCTCGACCTTGCGGCTTCGCACGGGTTGCGCGTGCTAGTGAGTATTCCGTGGACGCAGCATGTCGAGTTTCTGAACTCGCGTTCGCTCTGTCGGCAGATCATGCGCGTGGTGCGCGAGACGGTGGCGAGAAATGTGGGGCATCCCGCGATCTTCGCATACCTCGTTGGTAACGAGGTGCCGACGACGATGATTCGCTGGCTCGGCGTGGCGCGTGTGCAGTTGTTCCTTGAGCGGCTCATCGAGATCGCCCGCGCGACGGACCCGCGTCCGCTCTATAGCTACGCAAGCTTTCCGCCCACGGAATACATCCGCCCGGCGAACGTGGATTTTCTTTCGCTCAACGTGTATCTCGAACGCCGCGCAGACTTCGAACGCTACCTCGCGCGCTTGCAAAATATTGCGGAGGAAAAGCCGCTCATCCTTGGTGAATTCGGACTCGATACGATGCGCAACGGCGAGGACAAACAGGCGGAAATCCTCGACTGGCATCTCGATGTCGTCGTGCATGGCGGCGCGGCGGGGACGATTTTCTTTGCGTGGACGGACGAGTGGTTCACCGGCGGGCACGAGATCACGGACTGGAAATTCGGCCTCGTCACAGCGGAGCGTCAGCCGAAGAAAGTGTTCGACGTTTTGAAAAAGAAACTCGGTCGCGACGGCAACGTGACCGAGCGCATCCCACTGCGGCGTTACCCGCGCGTGAGTGTGATCGTGTGCAGTTACAATGGTGCGAAGACACTTGGCGACTGCCTGCGTGCGCTCGATCAAGTGCGCTATCCTGATTTTGAAATCGTGCTCGTGGACGACGGCTCGAAGGACAACACGCAGGATGTCGTGAAAACATGGCTCGCCGAGCGGGCGAAAAATTCGTCGGGCTATCAACCGACTTTTATTTCCATCGTCCAAAAAAATATGGGCCTCAGCTATGCACGCAACGTCGGCGCGCACGGCTCCACTGGCGAACTCATCGCCTACACGGACAGCGACTGTATGCCGGACGCGGACTGGCTTTTTTACCTCGTGGGAACGATCCTCAGCGGTGATTACGCGGGCGTCGGCGGGCCAAACATTCCGCCGCCCGCTGTGAACTGGATTCAAGCCGCCGTCGCAGCATCGCCCGGCGGGCCGAGTCACGTTTTGCTCACCGACACTGTCGCGGAGCATGTGCCCGGCTGCAACATGGCGTTCTGGCGTTGGGCGTTCGACAGCGTGGGCGGTTTCGATCCCGAATATCGCAAGGCTGGCGACGATGTGGACTTTTGCTGGCGTTTGCAGACGAGCGGCGGCGTGGTCGCTTTTTCGCCGAGCGCGATTGTGTGGCACTATCGCCGGTTCACGCTCGATGCGTTCCGCAAACAGCAGGAGGGCTACGGCGAGGCGGAGGCGCTGCTGCGATTCAAGCATCTCGTCTTTTTCGGCCCGACCGGCACTGCGAAGTGGAAGGGGCAAATCTACGGCGCGCCACGGCTTACGTGGTGGTTCAGCAAGCCGCTGATTTACCACGGCGTTTTCGGGCAAGGGCTTTTTCAATCGCTCTATCCGGCGCCGATTTCACAACTCGCAGCTTACTTGAGCAGCATCGAATGGATCGCGCTCACGCTCTTCGTCGGCGCGCTTGGCATTCCGCTCGAGTGGCTGCGCATCGTGCCGGTGATGATGTTACTCGGCACAGTGAGCGTTGCGCTTTCGTGGCTGGTGAACATCCGCATCGAACCAAAATACGACAGCATCCGCGCGCGTTTGCTCGTTGCGTTTCTCGCATTCATCCAACCGCTCGGACGCGGTTGGGCGCGCTACTTCACGTGGCTCAAATTCAAACGAACTCCGGCGACGGTCATCTCCACCCCTGAGCCGGATTTGCCCAGCGGCAGCCGGGGTGGCAGCACACGGCGGATTGATTTTTGGAATGAGACCGGCCAGGGCCGTGAGGCATTGCTGGAGAAAGCGGTCGCGCTGCTCGATGCCGAGGGCTGGCGCTATTCCTACGACACCGGCTGGCAAAAGTGGGACGTGCTCGTCTACGGCAACTTCTGGTGGAGCGTCACGCTCGGCACCGTGACTGAATACCACGGCGGGCCGAAGTGCCTCACGCGCGCGCGCCTTCGCAGCAAGATGGTGCCGACAACTTTCCTCGTGAACGCCATCGCGCTCAGCGTGCTGCTTTACCGCCAGATTTTCACGAGCAACCGCGACCTGTGGCTCCTTGGCATTTATGCGGCGTTCGTGCTCTTGATCGCCGTGCGCGCCGCGCGTTTGAAGCGCCGTGTCGCCGACCTCGTCATCCACGCAGCACACACCATCGGTCTTGCACGCGTGAGCGGCGACAGGGCCAAACCCAAGGCGGCAAAATAGAAAATGATCCCACGTGAAATCGTAGTTGAAAAAGCCGACGCAGGCTTGCGGCTGGATCATTTCCTCATGGAAAAAGTTCCGGAGCTTTCGCGTTCGCGCCTGCAATCACTCATCAAAGGCGGGCACCTCACCGTGAACGGCGCACAGGCGAAACAGAACGACAAGCTGCGCGGCGATGAGCGCATCGTGCTCACGGAGCCGGAGGTCACGCCCAGCACCACGGTGGCAGAGGACATCGCGCTCGAAGTGCTCTACGAAGACAGCGATCTCATCGTGATCAACAAACCCGCCGGACTCGTCGTGCATCCCGCAGTCGGCCACCTCAGCGGCACGCTCGTGAACGCGCTGCTGCATCATTGCGAAGAACTCAGCGGCATCGGCGGAGTCGAGCGCCCCGGCATCGTGCATCGGCTCGACAAGGAAACGAGCGGCTGCATCGTAACCGCAAAAAACGATCTCACACACCAGTCGCTCGCGGAACAATTCGCCGAGCGCGATGTCTCAAAAATCTACCTCGCTCTCGCAAGCGGACGCTTCAAGAAAAAGGATGGGGTCGTGGAAAATCACCTCGGTCGCCATCCCGCACACCGCCAGAAAATGGCAGTCGTGGATCCGCGCAAGGGTCGAAACGCGAAGACAACATGGCGTGTTCTGGCTGAGCTTGAATGCGGCACGCTAGTGGAATGCACGCTGCACACGGGCCGGACGCATCAAGTGCGCGTCCATCTCAAACACCTCGGCCATCCCATCCTCGGCGACGAAGTCTATGGCAAGCGCGGTGATTTCCAACGACAGATGCTTCACGCTTGGAAACTCGGCTTCGCTCATCCCCGCGACGGCTGCCGTCTGGATTTCACCGCCCCGATTCCAGCAGACTTTCGCGCTGCGGGCGTGGAACTGTAGATTTTGATCATACTATTGTCTTGTGCAGATGGGTTCGCCCCTTCTTGTTTCGCGATTCGTATGCCTTATCTACATTCCTCCTCTCATCCATCACTCCATCTTGCGCAACAACACCACACTCGCTCCTCGGCAAAAAAGGTCGGGATAGCATCGAATGCCTTCGCTGCCACGCTAGCAACCATCCTCGTAGCGACATCTGTTTTTGCCGAAGACAAGACGACGCCAGCAGCACCGATAGAGCCGCCGCCCCTCACTGGCATGGCGCTGATCAAAGCCGGCACCAACAACGGCAAGGACCCGGACGGACGGGAGCACAAATTGACGGTGAAAGATTTCTACATGGATAAATACGAAGTGACGAAAGCGCTTTGGGACGATGTTTACACTTGGGGCAGAGCGCATGGATACCAATTCGACAATCCGGGTTTTGGCAAAGCGCCGGATCATCCTGTGGTTTCGATCAATTGGTTTGATTGCGCGAAGTGGTGCAATGCACGCAGCGAAAAAGAGGGAAGGACGATTTTTTATCTCGTGGACGGAAAACCATATCGCTCGGGCAAGGACATCAAAAACTTGAAGGTGGACTTTGCAGTTTCTGGATACCGACTGCCGACCGACGATGAGTGGGAATATGCCGCGCGCGGCGGTTTGCAGGGAAAGCGGTATCCGTGGGGAGACGAGATCGATCACACGAAAGCGAACTACTTCGGACATTCCTCCGGCATTTCCTACGACAAGGGATACGAAGGAAACGACAAGCGCTTTGTAACGGTGGATGGCGGATCCACATCGGCTGTCGGGAGTTTTCCGCCAAACGCCTACGGACTGCATGACATGGTGGGCAATGTGTGGGAGTGGAACTGGGACTGGTCGCTCACTTCGCCAAACGTGCATCGCTCGCTTCGCGGCGGCGCATATTCCTACTCGTGCGACTACGCGAGGCTTGCGTCACGCTCCGACCTCTACACGGAGAACACCTATTTCTCCATCGGCTTCCGCACCGCTCTCACACCCGACGAAAAGACAAAGGAGGCAAAATAATGAAACTCCGATCCTTTGCAGTCGCAGTTGTGCTTGCGTGGGTGGTATGCGGTGGAGCGTCGAATGTTCACTCTGCTAATCCGCTCAATCTGCTTCCGACGCCGAAGCAGTTGAAAGTGGAGGATGGACAAATTCCGCTGACGGCGGAGACGCGGATTGTTTCCGCAAATCCAAAGTTAAAACCGCTGGCCCAAATTTTGTCGGACGAAATTCTTTTGGTCACGAAACTGAAACTTGCGGTTGCCGAAGGAGAACCCAAAGGCGGCGATATCGTGCTGAAAATCAATCCGCAGATTCGTGCAGAGGAGGACATCCTCACGGTGCGCGGACAGGAAGTGCTCAAGACGCGCGACTACGCGCACACCATCGCAGTCACCGACCGCATCGTGATCGAAGGCTGGGACTACCGC
>CAIYUV010000074.1 GCA_903929475.1 uncultured Spartobacteria bacterium | reverse complement strand
TCACAATCTGGGACTCTACCATTGAGCTATGGCCACCATTTTTGAGGGGCTGGACTGATAGCAGAACGAACGCGCCTGCCAAGGGACAAAATTAGGATCCTGTTCACTCCCCTTCTCCCGACTCCCGGCCAACACTTCCTTTTTCTAACAGTGGCGGCGGCGGGGAGAGACGTTCAGTTTGAAAAATAGAGCACTCGGCGAATCTCCCGCGCCTTGTCATTACTCGCAGCGTGGGGCACAAGGCGGGTGTGAAAGACGGGCACACCACGAAAAGCGAGAGCAGCTTTGATAAAAAGCTTTGGTGCGTGCTCATCATCGTCTTCCTCGGCGGCATCGGCTGGCAGGTGTGGAAGCGCAACGCCTACAACAACGCCGTCCGCGAAGCGAAGGAAGCGGGGTTCGAGTGGGAGTGCGAAGACACCCTCAGCCTCATCTGGCAGGACTGGCACAATGCGCTCAAAAAGGAAACATGGAGCGGGCACCCCCGCGTGCTTAGAATGGGAGAAGTCCCCCACCTTTGCCGCTACCGCGAAATGCTCCACCATCTCCGCCCAACGGTTTTGCATGCTTGGGGATGTAAGGACGAAAACGTGGACGGCCTCAAGGGCCTCACCGGCCTGCAATCGCTCGACCTCAGCGGCTGCCCCGCGCTGCAAAACGTGGACGGCTTGAAGCCGCCGGGACGCATCGCGATGGGTTGCCTCTCGTATTTTGCGGTTCGAGAATGGCCTTGCCCGCATCTACGACACTCGCACGGCGCTCGATGATGGAAGGGACTCGCGGGCGTGTCTGGCAAAGCTGGCAGAGTTGGAGGCGAAGGCGAAACAACTCCAGCGCGGGGCTTGGCGGTTTATCGAGTAGGAAGCAGGGCCGCGCAGAAACCGGCATTGACACCCCACTCTCCGAACCACTACCCCACCGCAATATGCGCCTCAAAAAATCTCCCAGTCGCACACTCACCAGTTAGGCCGCTTTTTCACGCCATGAGACTTTCGCACACACTGTTGGCAGCGTTACTGGTCATCGTTTGTTGTTCTTGCACGACCGACATCACAAAGAACCCGACCTCTCGGACGGACTTCATCACTGGAGGCATTTACGAGATCAAGCGGGCAGTGTGGGTCAGGAACGGTTCTCTCATGACATTGCGAGACAAGGAGCCGTTAGATAGCGAGGGCCGAATCGGCCCTGGCACCCGCGTAGTGGTTCGGCAGATCATGCTTTTTCGTTCACCCGAGATGGGGACACACACCGAAGTATTCGCGGAGGTTCTCTCCGGCGACTTCAAGGGCAGGACAGTTGATCTCAGCGTGATCTCGGAGCGCTCACCGACTGGCTACACGCGGAGAGATCCCGCCATGCTTGAGGCAGTGCAGACCGAAGCCAAATGACAACGCGGCCTAGCCCCTATGCGCTGCAGCGAACCCGCCGCAGTAAGGCGCACCTATGGCTGGCGATGCGGAGGGCCGTTCTGTTTTGCAGGGCCAACGGCCCGGCTTCATACCAGCCTAGGGCAACGCCCTAGTCCCCCGCCCACGATGAACAAAGCCCTGTAAGGGCGGCCCCATTTGGCGCGCCCCTTTGGGGCTTTGGTTTTTAACGACCGGGTTCCTAGGGCGGTGCCCTAGGCTGGTATGGGTTCGCACCTTTGGTGCTCCACGCTAGTGCGGTAAGGAGAGGCGCCGTCCCGGCAGGGGGACCCCCGGCGTGACATCGCTGGGGTTGCGCCTTTCGCTGGGCCTCCCGGAGGTTGGCTGGGGGCCGGGACGGCCCCCCTCCTTGTTGGGCGCGTTCCGGGTGGGTGGGGTTTGAGGTTGATGGGGGTTCTTCTATGTTGGGAGAGGGTTCATGGGGGTTTTTGGAGCGTCCACGGATTAGGCGTGGGCGTCCACTGATAATCCGTGGACGCCCACAGGTAATTGGTGGACGCCCACGAAGGATACGTGGAAGTCCACGACAAATACGTTGCTATCCACTGATGGATCGTGGATGTCCACAGATTATACGTGGCTTTCCACATATAATATGTGGATGTCCACATTCTACGCGTGGGCGTCCACATCTTTTCAGTGGGTATCCACGGAATATCCGTGGACGTCCACGCTTTTTCTGTGGACGCTCACGGCGCCTCCATGCTAGAACCCTTTTGTCGCAGGGAAGTCCTCGCGGGCCGGAGCCGGGTTGCCGGGACGGGCCGGAGCTTCACTGCGTCTGCCGACTGCGGTGCGGGGTGTTTTTCCCCGCTCCTCGGGGGCTGCAATTCCGTCTCTCTTCTTTCCCATGAAACTACAAAACTATTTCCCAAGGCCGCTCTCGGAGCAGTCGGGCTGGCTGGAACATTTTGCAAGCAGGCTGCCAGCGGCGGCGGCGGCGATGGGAGTCCCGGCGGGGGAGGCGGCGGAGGTGGTCGCGGATGCGCTCTGGTGTGCGTTTGTGCTGGGGCAGTGTCTGCCGTTGGTGCGGGCTTTTGCAAGAGCGACGACGGCTGCGGGGAATGCAGTGCTCTCGGGAAAGGGGGAGTCGGCGGTGACGATGCCCGTTTTTGCGCCGCCATCGCCGCCTGCGGGTGTCGCACCACGGCCACCGGGGGCGCTGGGGCGGATTTTCGCGCTGGTGGCGAGGCTGAAATTGCAGCCGGGCTACGCGGAGTCGCTGGGGACGGATTTGGGGATCGTGGGCCGCGAGAACGCGGCGGAACATGCGACGCCGAAATTCACGGTGCGGGCGCTGCCGGGCCAGAGCGCGGAGGTGGTGCGGCTGAAGTTTTTCAAATTCGGCCACGCGGGCGTGTGCATGGAATCGCGCCGCGGCGGAGGCGACTGGGAGCCGCTGGGGGTGGATACCGAAAGCCCCTACGACGATGAGCGCCCGCTGCTCGCCGCCGACACGCCCGAAGTGCGCGAATACCGGATGCGTTTCTGGGACAAGGGCACGCCGAACGGCGACTGGACGGGCGTGGCGAAGGTGACGGTGAGCCCGTGAGGGGATGCCTTGGGTAAGTTTGGAATACTCAGCAGACGATAAAAGCAAAACGCCGCCCCGCGTGTTGCAGGACGGCGTTTGCTATGAACTGAATGGTTCCTGACTTACTTGGTAGGAACGGTCGCGATGGTTTGCAGGATGCGGCTTGCGATCTTGTAGGGATCGCCCTGCGAGTTCGGACGACGGTCTTCGAGGTAGCCCTTGTAGTCGGCGTTCACGAAGCTATGGGGCACGCGGATGGACGCGCCGCGGTTGGCGATGCCGTAGTTAAATTTGTCAATGGACTGCGTCTCATGCAGGCCGGTGAGGCGCATGTGGTTGTCCGGGCCATACACGGCGATGTGTTCGTTTTTGTATTTGTCGAACGCGGCCATGAGCTTCTCGAAGTATTTCTTACCACCGACTTCGCGCATGTGCTTGGTCGAGAAGTTCGAGTGCATACCGGAGCCGTTCCAGTCCACCTCCATGCCGAGCGGTTTGCAGTGGAAGTTCACATCCACGCCGTATTTTTCGCAGAGGCGGATGAGGAGGTAACGCGCCATCCAGACTTGGTCGGCTGCGGTCTTCGAGCCTTTGCCGAAGATTTGGAATTCCCACTGGCCCTTCGCCACTTCGGCGTTGATGCCTTCGTGGTTGATGCCTGCGTCGAGGCAGAGGTCGAGGTGGGTGTCCACGATTTCACGGGCGATGTCGCCGACGTTCTTATAGCCGACGCCGGTGTAGTATTCGCCTTGTGGCGGCGGGAAGTTTCCACCGGGAGGGAAGCCGAGCGGCGCTCCGTCCTGATAGAGGAAGTATTCCTGCTCGAAGCCGAACCATGCGTTCGAATCATCGAGGATGCCGGCGCGGGAGTTGGAAGGATGCGGGGTTTTGCCATCGGGCATCATGACTTCGCACATCACGAGGACGCCGTTCTTTTTCGTAGGATCGGGGTAGCTCGCGACGGGCTTGAGCATGCAGTCGGAGCTTTTGCCTTCAGCCTGACGGGTGGAGCTGCCGTCAAATCCCCACATCGGGAGATCCTTGAGCTTGGGGAAGCTCGCGAATTCTTTGACTTGGGTTTTTCCACGGAGGTTTGGCACGGGCGTGTAGCCGTCGAGCCAGATGTATTCTAGTTTGTATTTAGCCATTGTTGGTTGCTGTTGTTGGTTGTGTCTTTTTTTGCGCAGTCTGCGCTTTTTTTGACTGCTATTGTTGTTGGTTTTACCCTTATTTTCAGTTTTTGCGGGGTGCGCGCGGACACTTTAGCAATACGGGTGCCATGAAAGAAAAGCCGGAAATTTAAATCATTACAAAATGCTCTTCAAATTGCCGATGTCCGCAGATTGCGGGTTCTGGCTTGCCCGTTGCGGCGGCGGGCGCATCTTCGCGCCATGCAGAATGTGAAGGACACATTGCGGGCGTTGGTTCGACTCAGCTATGATGGCCGGGTCTTTAAAACGTTTCGCGGCCCGAAAGCTCGCGAGCGCTTCGAGAATGAAGTGCGCGTCCTCCGCCATCTTGAGGCGCGCGGCTGCAATTTCGTCCCGCGCCTCCTCGAAGCCGACCCGGTGCAACTCCGCATCATCACCACCAACTGCGGCTCGCGCGTCGAGCACGTGGACGAGGCGCGCATCCCGGAACTTTTCGGCGAACTCCTCGCTTATGGTGTTCGCCACGACGACGCCAACATCCGCAACATCACCTACCGCCCGTCCGACGGGCGCTTCTGTCTGATTGATTTCGAGTTTGCCACCATCCTCCCCGGCTTTGAAAAACCACCCGATGGAACCGCCAAATAAACCCACCGCCGCGCGGCATCTCCATTGGTTTGGCCACACCGACCGCGGGAAAGTGCGCGCCAATAACGAAGACTCCTTCCTCGGTCTGCGGTTCGACGCGCAGGAAGTCCACCTCCTCGGAAAAATCGGCGATGCTTCGACCGCCACCGCCGACTTCGCTTTCGCGGTGAGCGACGGCATGGGCGGCGCAAAGTCCGGCGAATTTGCCAGCCGCATCGCCATCGAAAAAATCACGCGCCTCCTCCCCCGCTCCTTCAAACAATCCGCCCTCGGCCTCGACGCCGGGCACGACGACGTCCTCACTGAACTCTTCCAGCAAATCCACCGCGCCCTCCTTTTCCTCGGTGAAAGCTACGACGAATGTTCCGGCATGGGCGCGACCCTCAGCCTGTGCTGGTTCACGCCCGGCTGGATGCATTTCGCGCACATCGGCGACAGCCGCATTTACTACCTCCCCGCCGGTGAAAATACGATCCGCCAGGTCAGCCAGGACGACACACACGTCGGCTGGCTCTTTCGGAAAGGCGAAATCAACGAGCGCGAAGCCCGCAACCACCCGAGACGAAACATCCTCCAAAAAGCCCTAGGTGCCGGGCATCAATTCGTGGACCCGCAGCTCGGTGCCATCTCCTGCGAGCCCGGCGACATCTTCCTCCTCTGCACCGATGGCGTCACCGACGGCCTCTTCGACGAACAAATCCTCGAACGCCTCCGCAACCCCGACCCCGCCGAAGCCGCGCTCAACCCCGCACTCCGCCTCGTCAACGCCTCGCTCGAACGCTCAGGCCGCGACAACACCACCGCCCTCGTCATCGAGGTGCGGTGAATTTGCGCGCTACATCCGCTCGCGAAAAATTTCCTCGAGTCGTGAATCTTCGGCTACCGAGCGCGGTGTGATCATCTCGCGATCGAGAGGCAGCGCACCATTTTCGATATAACGGATGACCTCCTCGTAAGGCTGCCATTTCAATTCCCCGAGCTTTTGAATTTTCCCGAGCTTCACACCCGTTGCATCGCGCGTCGCCTTCCACAGCAATTCGCTGCAATAGATTTTCGTGTCGTCGAAATCGTAGTGAATGTCGTAGGGGCGGCCCTCGTATTTTTCGGCGGCGCTGATGATGGCCGGGATTTTCTCCGCGAGCGGTGCGCGAAAGCGATAGGCCGCGAACGCATTGTCGCGTCCCTGAGCGATCCATTCGGAAAGCGGCGTCTCTTTCACCGGTCCTACGGCCTCGATGACGACCCATTTGCCCTCGGTCTGCTTCACTATGCCGCAATGAGAAAGCGGCGAGCCGGAGCAGCCCTCAATGGCGTCGGTCAACGGGCTATGCGGGAAGGATTGAAAAAGAAAGTCGCCTAGTGCGGGGTGGTATTGCGGCGGAACGCTGGCGGATTTTTTCGCTACGGGGCAACCGGTGAGCGCGAGGCAGGTGAGGAGTGCGAAGAGCCGGGACATGTGCGGAAAGTGCCCGCGTCAATCGCGTGGCGCAACCGAGAAAGCATCCTGCACGCGGAACTGCAACTCTTTCGCCCGCAGATAAAGCGAGGCTTTCAGACGATTGAGCGCCTTGCCTTTGTTCGTCACGTCGCGGCGCATGTCGGCCCAGTTGCTCGCGTTGCCCACGTTGCACGAGAGCGAGATGCTCGGGGAAAGCATCTGCGTCGTGTGCCACCAACCGCTCGGGATGAAGAGTGTCTCGCCCGGCTCCAGCACGAACACCGCAGGCTTCGCCTTGGCGAAGAGCGGATACTTTTCCAAGTCCACGTTCTTGATGTCCGCGCAGAGCGAAATGTTCGGGCAATCTTCGCGTGGGTAGAGGAACTGCGTCTGGTCAGGGCCATAAACGAAGAACTCCTTGCGCCCGGAAAATTGCATGAGGAACGCGTGCGTGTGGTAGCCGTCCCAATGCAGCACGGGAAAGCCGCGCCCGTTGCCGCCGATGTAAATTTCAATCGCGCAGCCGCGATGAAACAGCTCGCGATAAACCGCGTTGCCGAAAGGGCGCGTCATCCAGTTGGGCTGGAAAAATTTCGTCTCCGGGCGGATGTCGCTCCACAAGTCGGGGAAGTGTTCGCGCAGGACTTTGTTCCGCAGATACGGCGCGGGATTCGCAGGGTCGGAGGCGATCACGGCGCGGATGAAATCGCCCAGCATCCACTTCTTGTCGTCTATCTCAAATTCCTTGTGCGCGTAGTGCTCGGCGAAAAATTCCGGCGACCATTTTCCCAGCGCGGGCCAGCCGGCAAGCGCATCCGTGAGCACGACCGGGCGGTTGGCGAGGACGTAGTCATTGTAAAATTCGCGGTAGGTGACTCCGCCGCGTTTTTCGATGTGTGTGGCGCTCATGGTGCGGGGCTGATTCGCAAGTGGCGTGCCGCCGCACTCATGACTTACTTCATCGCCGCCCAGACGCGGTGAACGTCGTCGTGGTCGTCCAGGTCCTGCAAAAACTCGCCCACCTCGGCGCGCTGCGCATCGCTGAGTTCGGGGCAGTTCTTCGGCACGTAGCCGAGTTCGCTCGTCACTACGGTCCAGCCATTTTGCGAAAGCCACTTCGACACCGCCGCCGTGGAAGTGCGGTCGGTGATGAAGCGCGCCCCTTTGCGATCCGCCGGGATGTCGTCATTCTGGTCGTGCGACAGCGCCTCGACTTCGTTCGCGCCGGCTTCGATGGCGGCTTCTTCGATGTCCGTATCCAGCTTGTCCGTGTGCGCCTCGACGAGCCCCACGTTCTCGAACAAAAACTTGTTGCTCCCCGGCGCACCGAGCTGGCCCTTTTTGAAAAGCATCCGGATCTCCGGCGCCGTGCGGTTGTTGTTATCCGTGAGCACCTCCACGATCAGCGCGACCTTGTGCGGCGCGTAGCCCTCGAAAACGATGTGCTCCATCACCATCTTCTCATCGCCGATGCCCGCGCCCTTTTTGATCGCCCGCTCGATGGCGTCGCGCGTCACGGAATTCCTCCGCGCCTTTTCCATGGCCGCGAAAAGCCGCGCATTGGAATCCGGATCCGCCCCGCCGAGCTTCGCAGCGACGGCGATTTCCTTGGTGAGTTTGCCGACAGCCGCGCCCTTGCGAAGGTTCGCGACTTCCCGTTTTGCTTGGAGCCATTGACGTCCCATAGTCCCCGCTTTCTAAACACACCCGCGCAGAATGTGAACAGATAATCTGCGCATCCGGCGGCACAGGCATCTTCCTCAATTAAGGCAGCGCATCTCTCCATCCCTATTTCTTGCGGATTTCAGCGAGTGTGCTCATGCGCGGAAAATGCCCGACTTTCTCCGGGGAGTCAACGGGGGGGCAGTGGCACAACCATCAGCCAGTCCCCAAGCATATCTCTACGGCCCGACGCGAAGCCCTTCCGCTACAGCGAGCGCACGCTGGCGGTCATCGAAACTTAGAAAATCAGATGCCTCCATTTCCATGGCCGTAGCGACCAGTAGGATGTCCATCGAACGCTGCCCCTGCGTCGCCGTGTGCGATTCGGACAAAACGCTCGCGCGATTAAAAAGCGGAACCGATTCCACCTCCACCAGCGTCACGAGCCCGGCGGCAACATCCGCGTCGAAATCCGCAAGCCTCTTCCCTGCTTCATCCGGCGGCAGATTTCCGCGATAGACAGCGAGGCGAAGGGCGTTTCCAAGTTCAAAGCGATGCAATCCCGTCAATACCAGCGGCTCCAGCGCACCTGCCATCCGGGCCTTTGCAGATGCAGTGTTCACATCCGCTCCATACAGCGAAAAAACGAAACTCGTATCGGCAGTGAACATCAGGATCAGCCGCGCAATTCCTCAAACAAGCTGCTGACTTCCTCGGTAGAAAGCACCCGTCCCTTGTCGCGGCTATGCGTCAAAGCAGCGCTCTTCGACCAATCCACCCGCTTCTCCGCCGCTCCGTTTCCCTGCTTAGGCTCATGCACCTCCATCCAGCGGCGAATCTCCGCCCATTGTTCCGGCGGCAATTGTTCGATGGCCTTTTCAATTTCAGCAAGCGTGCTCATGCGCGGAAAATGCCCGACTTTCTCCGGAGAGTCAACGCGTGGTAGCGGCACCATCATCAGTTAATCCCTCATCACTTCCTGCGGCGCAATGCACTTCAGAACGCGAATTGGCTGAGGAAATCTGTCGGCATGATCGCTGGCACGGGCGACCGCGCAAAGTCTCCGACATTCCGGGTAATGATGAAGGCCGATTCCGTCGCTTTGGCCACAGCCGCCACCGCTGCATCTTCAAAGTCCGGGAGCGAAAGCCTCCTCGCCTCCTGCCAGCCCGCAGCATCGAGGTTGCCGATTTGGAAATGACCCAGCACCCGATCCATCGCGGCCTCTGCATCCGGCCTCGAACCATGTTTGCGCACAAGATAGTAGAGTGTCGTCAGCCCATGCGCAGGACACACCCCGTCCAGCGTCCCCGCTGCCACCATACTCACTACTTGTGCGGATGCGACGTGGTGCGGTTCACGCTTTTGGAAAACATCCAGCAGCACATTGATGTCCACCGTGACCGTCACGCCTGCTTCTTTTCGAGATGTTCACGGTGCGCTTCCCTGCCAGCGATTTCCGGCGCAATGATCCCGCTCGCCGCCTCCACCTCCCCGTGCAGCGGCCTCTGCATTTGCTCGCGTAAATTATGCGCCTGCCGCGCGAGGAACGCCTCCGCCGAAGTCCCCTGCTCCTCCGAATAGGTTCGGAGGAAAGACAAGTCTTCCTCCGTTAGTGGAATAGTGATCGTGCTCATGTGCGCACCATGCCCGACTTTCTGCGGGGAGTCAACGCGTGCAGCGGCACAATCATCTGTCCCACAGCGTGGTTTCTCTGCGTGTCAACTTCCTACGCTGGCTTAGGAAAAACGTGCCCTTTATAGAGAAGAATTAGGGCAACCGAGAGAAACGCGATTCCAAAGGCAAAGGCTACAAGCTGCGCGTAAAAAAGATTCCAAGTCCATTTGCCCAATCGGTCAGTCGTTGTCTTAATACGCCGTAGCTCATCGTCATCACCGCCGCGCAACTCTCTGCGCAGTTTGCGAACTGTAAGACGGAAATCACGAAGTCGCGTCCAAGTGCCGATGGCATCGCGCACTGTGGCAGCACGAGCTACCGGTGCCCCGCAGTGTGGACAAGCGGCGGCGGTATTGGAAACCGAGTTACTACATTCGGGACATTGAATCAGTGGCATAGATGTGTTTGGTGTGTCTTGGTTTTGTATCTGTTACGGGAAGATTGAATCAGTGATCGCTAGAAGCGCCTACTACGGCAGGGTGATGAGCAGTGTCGCGGGCTAGGTTATCTGGTCGGCGAGGGTGCCGAGTGTCGGAGTATGGGTTTGCTTGGTAATCATTGGACTACGGCGTGGGCGGCGTGGGTGTTGGCGTTTCTCCGGGGCCCTGGCCGGCGTCCACGATGATGCGGCCTGCCACGGTTGTGTCCATCTGGAGCACGAGGTCGTCACCCGCACCCATTGCCTCAATCGCCCCGCTAACGATCCCATTTGTGGAAAAAGCTCGACGGATTCCGAGACAAACCTTGCTTTTTCCCGCCGAACCGCTCCCACGCAAAAGTCTTCTATAAACGCTCCGACGCTCCGACGCTCCGACGCTCCGACGCTCCGACGCTCCGACGCTCCGACGCTCCGACGCTCCGACAGCGAGGGCTGGGTCTTTATCCTAAAAGCATGAGCGGGGCGCATAGTTCGTGGTGGATGAGGACGCTGTAGCCATGCCCCCGCGTGCAGTGCAAGCACGTATTTTCCGAACAGGATTTTTTTACCACGAAGACAACAAGGCACGAATGGGAGAAGCAGGAAGCCATGCAGCGTCGGGAGGACACGCCTCCCGTCACTCGATACTCGCGCGCACGTCGGCGGCGAAGGCGTCCACGTCTTCGGCCTGGGTGTCCCACGAGCACATGAAGCGGCAGCCGCCTGCGCCGATGAAGGTGTAGAAGCGCCAGCCTTTCGCGAGGAGTTTTTCGATGGCGGGGAGCGGGAGTTCGGCGAAGACGGAGTTGGCTTCGCGGGGGAAGAGTTTTTTCACGCCGGGGATGGGGCTGATAGCGGCGTCGAGCCGGGCGGCCATGGCGTTGGAGTGGGCAGCGTGGCGCAGCCATGCGCCGTCCTTGAGCATCCCGACCCATCCGGCGCTGAGGAATCGCATTTTACTCGCGAGCTGGCCGGCTTGCTTGCAGCGGTATTCAAATTCGCGGGCGAGGTCGCGGTTGAAGAAGACGACTGCTTCGCCGACGGGGAGTCCTTGCTTGGTGCCGCCGAAGCAGAGCACGTCCACACCGGCCTGCCATGTGATTTCCTTCGGCGTGCAGCCGAGGCTGGCGACGGCGTTGGCGAAGCGCGCGCCGTCCATGTGGAGGTGGAGGTCGAGGGATTTGGTGCGCGCCCAGATGGATTTGATTTCGCCGGGGGTGTAGGCGGTGCCGACTTCGGTGGCGTTGGTGATGCTGACGGCGCGGGGTTTTGGAAAATGGAGGTCGGTGCGTTTTTTGACGACGCGTTCGATGCCGGCGGGATCGATCTTGCCGTTGGCGCCGGGGAGGAGGAGGACTTTGGTGCCGTTGCTGAAGAATTCGGGTGCGCCGCATTCGTCGGTTTCGACGTGGGCGAGTTCGTGGCAGAGGATGCTGTGGTAGCTCTGGCAGCAGGTGGCGAGGGCGAGGGAGTTCGCGGCGGTGCCGTTGAAGACGAAGAAGACTTCGCAGTCGGTCTCGAAGAGGTCGCGGAGCATGTCGGCTGCGCGGGCGGTCCACTCGTCTTCGCCGTAAGCGCGGGCGTGTCCATGGCGCGCTTCCTCGATGGCGGCCCATGCCTCGGGGGTGGCCCCGGCGTAGTTGTCGCTTGCGAAATGGCGGCGCGGTGCGGGCATGGTGCGCTACTTTTTCTTTGTGGTCGCGGACTTGGGAGCGGGTGCGGGTGCTGACTTGGGCTTGGAGGAGGGCGCATCGGCGAAGGTGATGCCAAGATTTTCCAGGACGGTGCCGGTGGCGAGCCAGAGTTGGGTGATGCTTTTGTTCAAATCGAAAATGGCGCTGAGTTCACGGGTGCGTGCTTCGTAGAGTTTCCGCTGTTGCTCGATGAGGTCGAAGTTGCTGATGAGCCCCTCTTCCATCCGGCGGAAACCGACGCGCACGGCTTCGTCGGCGGTGGTCTTCGTGAACCGGGCTGTTTTGAGCCGTTGCTCGTTGGTGCGGATGAGTTCGATGGCGCGCTCGACGCTCAGGCCGATTTCGAGTTCGGCGGCCTTGATGCGGAGGAGCGCCTGCTGTTTGCGCGCTTTGGCTGCGTCCAACTGTGCACGCGGCTGTATGCCTCCAATGGGGAAACTTCCACTGACGCCGAGCTGCCACTGCGGGGCCTGGCTGTGTGTCATGCGGTTCCACGCGTCCTGATAACCGCCGGTGTCGAGTCCGCTCCAGCCGTAGCTGCCGACGATGTCGAGCTGCGGGAGTCGCTGGTTCTTCGCGAATTTTATGCGGATATCCTCGGACTCGGCGGCGATGAGCGCCGCTTTGAAATCGAGCCGCTTTTCAAATGCCATCGAGAGCAGTGCGTCGCGGTCGAGCACGGGCACTTTCAGTGAGGGCATCTCGACGGGTAAGTAAACGCTGCGATCTTCGCTTTTATATCCGGGAAGAATGAGGCGTTTGAGAGAAAATTGGCGGTCGAGAAAAAAGTTTTTAGCAAGGAGGAGATTTTCACGATCAAAGGACAGTTGCACCTGCGCCTGCTGCACTTCGTAGGGAGAAAGGAAGCCGAGTTCCTTGCGGCGCTTGCTCTGCGCAACGAGACCCAACCCGGCGGTGATGGCGTCGCCTTTGTTTTCCAAATCAGTGATGCCGAGCAGGACCTCGTAGTAGTTGGAGACGACGTTTTGCAACGTGGCTTCGAGGCGGAATTTCCACGTCAGCTCCTGCGAGTCGCGTGTTTTTCGCGAGATGCGGATATCGGCGAGGCTGGCGTCAAAGCCAAAATCCTTGAGCAAAGGATGGCGGCCCTCGAACGTCGTGGAAGCCAGATATGTGGGAGTAATCGTGCGCGTGTCGCCGTCGAATGTGCTGCGCAATCTCGTGGTGCGGACACCCGCACGGATGACTGTGCCGAAGGGCGAACGTGCCTGAATGCTGACCTCGCCATGATCTGTCTGCTGGTCGAAGATGATAGGCTGGTTGCTACCCAGACCTGCGGCGAGCGGAGTGGTGCTAAATGTCAGCGGAGGCAGGCCGCGCGCTTCGCGGATAGCGTTGATGTTGGTGTGGAGCGCATCCGTGTTGTTGTTGATCGCGTCAATCTGCGCCTGAATGGACTCAAGCTGCGCAACGGCGTCTGCGGAACTGATGTTGTTGCGACTATCCGGATTCTGTGCGTCCGAGCGGACTACGCTGAAACTGAAGACGGGATCGAATTCGCCGTAGGAATTGCGCAATCGCGCCTCCTCGACGAGCACACCGACTTCCTCGACCTTCGAGTCGAGATTGTTTTTCAACGCCCATTGGATCGCATCGCTGAGTGTGATCGTCTGTGTGACGCTGCCCGGGCCGAAGAAATCCTTCTTTTTCGCGACGTGAATGTCCGCGTCGGACTGCGCGGCGCCCTCGGTGGAAAGTTCGATCACCGCAGGCATGGTGATTTTGAATGACGGCATCCGCTTGTCGGGTTTCGCGTCGCCGTAGGCGGCGAGGAGCACGGGTGCGGCGAGAAGTGGGAGCAGCCAGCGAGCGGTCATTAGAAACGGTAGTCGAGGCTGATTAAGTCGGTGATCCATTGAAGAACGATTCCGCCAAAGGGGCGTTTGCCGGTGGCGATTTTTGCGCGCGCGGTCATGCCGTAGCGAAGGAGATTTTCAGGGTTCTGCACTTCGACAGTGATGACATAGACGTGGTCGAGGAGTTTGTCGTGTCCGCTGGCATCGTGATAAGTGGCAACGTCGCCGCCGCGATCCTTGCTGAAGGCCGGTGGAAAATTGTGATCTTCCAGTTCCATCGGCTGGCCCGCCACAACACCTTGGAATTTTATTCCTGGAAAAGCGTCCGCGATGAGCGTGACGGGGTTGCCAGGCTTCACGTAGCGAACTTCTTTTTCATCGAGGGGGACTTTGATCTTCATCGGATTGAGCGATCCGATTTCACAAAACGCATCCTGTGGCGGACGCAAGAGCTGGCCGATGCGTAGTCCGAGATCGCGGGAAAGAATGACGCCGCCTGTCTTGGCGCGAAGTTCGAGGCGGTTCACGTCCTGCTGGAGTTTGGCTCGCGTATTCTTCGCACCGGCGAGCATGTTTTCGAGGACGCGGATTTCCTCCGTCTTGCCAAGACCCAGTGCCTGCTGGATACGCAATTCGTATTCATGGACGGTCTGCTCCTGCACGGCGAGGTTCTGTTTCATCTCGCGATTGTCGAGCACGCCGAGCACATCGCCCGGCTTCACGATCTGCCCTTCGCGCACGCGCACCTCGCTGATGAAACCGGCGGTATCCGGGTGGACGATTTCTGGATCTGCGAGTTCGACTGCGCTGTGTCGGGTTACTTCCTTTTCCACGGGCACAAAACAAAATCCGATGAACGCCGCGAGCGGGACGCCGAATATCCATCCAATGCGCCGCCAGCGTCCGCCCGGTTTGAGGTCGTCAGTAGTGAGATGAAGATGTTGCACGAAATGCCAGAGTGGCACGACCACCCATCCCGTCAAAGCAAGGAAAGCAAACCAATTGGTGAGGCCTTCGAGACCGAGCGGCTTGAGATGCGGCTCCATGAAGACGATCAGCTTGTAAATGACGTAGTAGCCGTAGAGCCACGAGAGCACGGCGTAGGTGTAAAAGAGGAGCAGCCGCTTTTTGGGCAGCGGCATCCGCGAGAGCAGTTCGCCTTTCGTGCCTTTTCCAAAGAGCCAGTGCGTGACTGTGTTTTGCACAAGCGCACGCGACTTTTGCTGGAGGTTCGGCGTCTCGGTGGCGTCAATCATGATATAGTAACCGTCAAAACGCATGAGCGGATTCGCATTGAAAAGCAGCGTGCTGACGCTGGAGACGATGATGATGTTGAACAGGAAATCCTTGAACCAGCCCGGCGCGATGACGACCCAGAGGAACGCAGCGAGCGCGGCAAAAACGAGTTCGACGTAGATGCCCGCGAAGGAAACAAGCATCCGGTGCCTGCGGTCGGGCATTGTCCAGCAGTCGCTCACGTTCACAAAAAAATATGGCGTGAAGACCATCGTCATCACGCCGACTTCATGCACCTCGCCGCCGAAATGTTTGCACGTCAGCCCGTGGCCGAGTTCGTGGATGCTCTTGATGAGGATCGTCGTCACCCACATCAGCGCGATGTTGTGCCAGTTGAAAAGATTCGCGAGCGCCTGATCGAGATGGTCGGCGTTGTAGATGAACACCGCAGCCCCGAGCGCGATAACCGCCCACGAAATCCAAAACGTGGCCTTCGTCCAAATCCACCACAGCGGTTTCGCCATGCGTGCGAAGAGGCGATCCGGGTCAAAGAGCGCTTTGCGGAAAAAAAAGACCTGGTTTGTAAAAGCGTAGAGCCCGCCCTTTTTTGCCTTGTGTCGCTTCGCAGCATCGAGCCGCGCTTTCACGCGCTGCCCTTGCACGCTGAGAAATTGCAGCAGCGCAAGATCGTTGGCGAATTTGAGCACACGCTCGTTCAATTCGTCGGTTGTGAAATCCAGCCGGAGGTGAGGATGCCCCTTCGCCCACTCGTCGCGAATCTGCCCGAACGTGCGCCTGCCATTGAAAAGCGAGGCGAGCGCGTAATCCTCCGCAGTAAGCCGGAAGTATTGCAGCGAGATGGGATCTTTGACGACATAGTAGGTGCGTCCCTCGTAGTATTGCTTGCTGATCGAAAGATCCCCGCGCAACGCGGGCAGGACGACGTTTTCCTGCGGAGTTGCGGCCTTTTCGAGAGCGACTGGCGCGAGATCAGCCATGGTTCAGGAAACCGAAATCATTTCCCGAATTCCGCACTGCCCTTCATGCCGGGCTTGATGCGGCGATCCTTGTTTTCAATCTGCGCCTTCACACGGACGAGACCGCTCGCTGCGTCGTTGCGCGGGTCAATGAATGTCACCTTGCCGTCGAACTCCGCTCCCTCGAGATCGAGGATGCGCACGCGGATGGCTTGATCCTGCTGCACGGATTTGCGCAGTGAAGGCGCGAGATAGAACTGCACATAGACTGTCTCGATGTTCACGATGTCCATGAGTTTTTCCGCGCGGTCTATGGATTCACCAGCCTCCTTGTATTTTTTCACCACGACGCCGCTGATGGGCGCTCGGACGGTTTTTTCCCGGAGTGCGATTTCCTTGGACGACTGCTGCAGGGTGGCAAGCTCGAGGTCGGTTTTTGCTTCGAGCGCCTTTTCTTCGCTGCCCATTTTTTCCTTGTAGAGTTTTTCCTGCCCGCGAGCGATGAACGTCTTCAATTCGATCAGTTTTTTCGACAACTCTACGTCGAGCTTTTCGCGCTCGTTACGTAGCTGGACGATGATTTGCCCTTCGCGCACCTCGGTGCCTTCCTCGACGAGGACTTCGGTGATGACTTCCTGCAGCACCGGCGAACTCACCTGCACGGTCTTGATCGGAAACACAACGCCTTGCACGGGATCGGCGCGTAGCGTGGCGAGGGACAGAACGATGGAGAGAAATATTTTTGTTTTCATGGAAAAAGTCACCACACCCACTTCAGTCGGAACCACTGTCCGATGTTACGCGCCCAGAGAACAATGAGCGGCTTGCGGCCAAAGGTGATGCTCGCACGCCCCGTGAGATCCGGGCGCAGTGCGGTGCGAACGTCAGGCGGCGTTTGCACGTCAGAAAGCGTGAGGATGAAGGCGTTTTCCTGAAGCGCGTTTTCGCGCTGGTGCGGGTAGGCAATCTGGCTGAGTTGCGAGCGATCCTTCAGCACGCCGCCGAGTTCGTGCGTGTTGTGCGTGTAGAGGATGAAGCGCACGGGCACCTGCTTGGTTTCGTCGAGCAACTTTTCGACACGGCCAACTTGTTTTTCCTGCAAATGCACCTGCAAATCCCATGACTCGGTGGTGCCTACGACGGTGAAATCCGCGCCTGCCTGCACAAATACACCACGTGAAAGCTCGATGTCCTTGGTGAGGACGACGCCATCTATCGGGCTGCGCAACGTCGCAGATGTGATGTCGCGCTGAAGCCCCTGCGCCTTTGCCTCGGCGGCGCGCACTCGGGTGAGCGCGATCTCCATGCCAGCGGGTTCATTGAGCCCGCGGAATCGCTCCGCTTCCGCAGTCGCACCGAGTTTTTCCTCGAGCGCACCTTTGAGTTGAGTTTCCAGGGTCGAGGTGTCGAGCCGCGCAATCGCGTCTCCTTTTTTTACAGCCTGTCCCTCGCGGACAAAAACCTCCTCGATGCGCCCGGAGATTTCGGGGACGATTTTCACGCGCTGGTGCGGGACGAGCGTGCAGTCGCTCTCGATCTCCTCCATCCACGGGAAAAACAACACACCGCAAAGCAACACGAGGAAGACGATTAGCTTGATGCGATGCCGCGCGCGGTCGCTGCCCGTGAGCCGGCGCTTCGTGTCGCGCAGGCGTTTGGTGGCGAAAAGAAAAGGCAGTTCGCGATGGTCGCGCGCACCGCGAAGGGCACGGCCCGTGTTCGTGGCGAGCCACTCGGCGAGGCGGTGGCTCGATGGAATCTCCACCGCCCCGGCGGCGGGTGAAAAGAAAGATTCCACCGTGCTCTCGGCGAGCAGTGCACCGACGATTTGCTTCTCAGCATCGAGAAGCTGGACGAGGAGCGTGGATGTGACCTGGCTTGACTCGAAGAACTCGGCATCCACCGCGGTTGTCGGCCCGTTCGGGCGCAGCGCGAGCGCGCGGGAATCGTCGGCGGGCGCACCGTTTTCAGCGAGTTCGAGCAGCTCCTTTTTGGTGAGCGCAAGAATCCACGCCTTCTGCTCCGTTGCTCCACCCTCATGAGCGACAGCGACCGCATGGCCTGGCGTGTGTGCTGCGATGAATGCCGTCATCGCCTTCACCATCGTGCTCTTTTTTTCCACGACCTCCTGGCCGGAAATCGCGAGCGTCTCCCACGATATCCCGCGAATCTGCGCCACGGCGCAACGTTCGCAGCCGAGCAGGTCGCGCGCGTAATTCGCGGCGAGGCGGGCGACCTCCTGAGGATCGAGCGACCCGGTGAGGTCACTGATGAATTTCAACAGATGCTGGAGGCGTTGGTTTTCGACGACGAGATTGCCGAGCCGGCGCGACTGGAAGAACTGTTCGACGTGCGATGCGAGTTGCGTGAGGAACGTGGCGAACTCGGCGTAATTTTCGCGCGTGACGTAGGGCTGTAGCCATATTTGAAGGACGCCGAGCACCTGCTCCTTCAAAAATAGCGGGACGTGGACAAAGGGGAAAGGCGTGCGGTTGGGCGAGGGAGCGGACGGCTGCGGAGCCATCTGCGAAAGCTGCGCCTGCAAAGAGCCGGGCTGCGGGCCGGTCTGGTTGTCGGCGGAAAGGACGAGCGGCTTTTTGCTTTGAACGACTTCGCCGAGCGAGCGCAAAAGCACGCCGCGCTGCTGTTCATCATTTTGAAAAAGCGATGATTCCAAATCCACTGCGGCGGCGAGCTGAAACTCGCCCTTCCCCTCGGCACTGCGCTGGCCGACGAGCCACACGGCGCCACCACGACCATCACAAGCAGTGACGGCGCGCGTGAGGAATTGCTGGTAGTATTCCTCCGAGCGCATCTCGCCTTTGCTCAGGGCCGCTATTTCATCCACGAGCCGCTGGATGCGGGCTCGTGCGGCTTCGACAGTTTGTGGTTCGGACATCGTGCGCCGGGAAAGTAGTGTCCCCGCCGCATTCGGCAAGGCAAAGCACCCGGCAAGTGGTAACGCCCGGTGCACGTTTTCTCTTAGAAAACACCCGATGAAGTTTTTGCCACGAACATCTCCGGCAACGGTTGCCACGCGCGGGCATTTGCGGCATGAGGCTGCACAATGTCTGAACTTCGGCCTAAATCGCTCGATACAATCCTCGAATGGTGGGCGCAGGAACTGGGAATCAGCGGCGCCGATCTGTGGGCGACGCACCCGGGCGTCACGCTCTCTGGAAATTCGCTGCAACCCGGCATCTTCGCGTTCCGGCGCGGAAAATTTATGCGCATCGCCGCCGCACCGTGGAAGCTGGAGAACATCCGCGACGGGATCGTGAACAAGAAGCTGACAACCATTTTCTCGAAGGCCTTCTGGCGAAAATATCTGCCGGAGATGTGCGGAAAAGTCATTGGCCCAGCCATGCTTTTCTACGCCGACTCCGCGCGTGATGCGTGGAAAAGTTTCGCAGCACCGCGCGGCATGATGCTGCGCGGGCTGGCGGCGATGGATGCGCGGGCGTTTTCGGAGTTCGCGGGGGCGCTCACCAAAAAGGAATACGAGCACTGCGGTCTGGAATTCGGCCCCCACCCGATGTGGGGCGTCTTTTTCAAAAAACAACTCCTCGCCGTCGCGGGCTACGATGCATGGCCGGGGCGCATCGCCCACATCGGCGTCGCGGTGCATCCCGATTTTCGCAGAAAAAAACTGGGCCGTCTCGTCGCCATGGCCGCCGCCCGTGGCGCGATGGCGCGCAGGCGCATCGTGCAATACCGCACACACGCGGACAACACCGGCTCCGTGGAAATCGCGAAGGCGCTGGGCTTCGAGCTTTTTGCGGAGACGATTTTCGTGCGCCCCCCGGAGCAAATTTCAAGCGATGCGTCTGCAACTTAACCAGCTCGCAAAGTCATTTGACGGGAAAGTGGTGCTCGACGGCATCACCGCAGACTTCGACGAAGCGCGCGCCATCGTCTTCATCGGCCCGTCGGGCGGCGGAAAGAGCACGCTGCTCCGCATCATCGCCGGGCTGGAGACGCCGGACTCCGGCACCATCGCGCTCGATGGAGAAAGCGTGGAATTCTCCAACGAAGAAACCCTCCGCGCCCACCGGCGGCGGCTTGGCGTGGTGTTTCAATCATTCAATTTATTCCCGCACCTCACCGCGCTGGAAAACATCACCCTGCCCCTCGAAAAAGTTCACGGCCACACGCCCGGCGAAGCACGGGACATCGCCAGCGAAACGCTGAAGCGCTTCCAGCTCGGCGAACACGCCGGAAAAAAACCGGCGGAACTTTCCGGCGGACAAAAACAACGCGTCGCCATCGCAAGAGCCATCGCCGTGAAGCCGCGCGTGTTGCTCTTCGACGAGCCGACTTCATCGCTCGACCCCGAGATGACGGCGGAGGTGCTCGAAGTCATCGAAGAGTTGAAACGCGAAGGCCGCGATTTCGTTCTCGTCACGCACGAGATGGGTTTCGCCCGTCGCGTCGGCGATGTTGTCGCACTGCTCGCCAACGGCCGCATCGTGGAAACCGGCACCGCCGAGCAAGTCTTCACCGCCCCAAACTCCGCGCAGTGCCGCGACTTCCTCGCCCGCGTGCTGCGATACTAGCGCTACTTCAAATCCTCGACCTTGATGTGCACGCTCATGCGGGCCTGGCCTGATTCCTCGGATATCTGGCTTTCGATGCCTTTCAAGCAGCGGGCGAGTTTGAGGATGGTGCCGACCAATGGACGGTCGTGCTGGAATTCCTTCGCTTCGACGGGGCCGAGCATTTGTTCGGCATTTTTGTCCAAGATTCCAAGCCAGACTTCGGCGAGATCCCAGAGGGCGCTGAAATTGACCTGATCATTGTTGCCGAGCGCGGGGCCGGTGTTCGTGGCGGCTTTGGATGCGATTTCTTTGCTGAAGCTCGGCGACGTGCTGATGATCCAGCGGTCTTTGCTGATGGCGATGTGCGGCAGCAAGTCGTCGGTGGGCACTGGCAGCGGGATGAAGTGCAATTCTACATCGCCGTCCTTTGTCATCACCGGCTCCGGCACGCCTTGCGGAAGTGCCGTGGGCGGGACGAATGCGGCGATTTGTTTGATGAGGCCCGAAAAGCCTTTCCACGATTCTGCGAGCGCGGCGCGGTCCTTCAATTCGGCAACATACGCGATGCGCGGGATTTTTCCGCCGTCGAGGAAAGGCGGGAACGTGTCTGGTATCTTAGGCATATTGCCATTGAGATCCAAAATGAAGGCAGACTCATCTCCGAGCGCCTTGCCAAGCAAGCGGCCGGATTTCCAAAGCTGCTCGACCATCGGTTTCGCCATGCCTTCGACCATCGCAGCGCCCTTGCGTTCCTCCTCGGGAACCATGGTGCGCCCGTATTTTTCATACCAACTCCAGACGGTGGATGCTCCTTCCTCGATGAAATCCAGGACAGCCTTGCTGTGTGCGCCGTTGTCGCGGCTGTCTAAAAACAGGAACGACGCCGGCGTGGCGAGGCTGGCGAAACCGAGCGGCTTCGATGAATCGTAGCTGCTGTTCCTCAATCCACCGAAGTTGTCGGCGTGGATGCCGCCCTCGACGTAGGACACCGAGACCATCGGGTCGAATTTCCTCGTGAAAAGCGTCTGCGCCTTGCCTTCGAGTTTTTTCACGTCGGCCTGCATGGCGGTGATGTGCTCCGGCTTCAGAATGCCGCGAAGTTCGTTGGAGATGCCCTTGAATTTGTCGGCGAATTCAATCTGCGGTGCAAATTTCTCGAAGAGCAATTTGCTCACATACGCGAGGCCCAGCGGTTTTTTCCCGGCAAACTGCACCGCGCGCCTGGCTACGTCGGAAATCGCAAGTGCGCTCTCGGCTTCGGATGCGGCGAATTTCACGTGGCTGTGATCCGCGCCGATGGAGACGACGAAATAGTCGTTCACCCAGCCCCACGCGAGATCGGCACGCTTGGCGGAAATCTGCGCGACGAGTTCCTTGGCCTTCGCCGCGTCGCCGATGAGTTCCTTGAGTTGAAGCTCGAACTGCACTTCCTGAAATTGCGCGACGAGTTTTTTTGCAACGACGCTGAGGGTTTGAAATTCGTATTTGTCCGCGACCTTGAAACTGCCCAGTTCGAAGCCGGGCGGGAGTTTGGTGCCGATCAATCCAGCGAGTTGCTTGAAGGCGGCATCAATGTCGGCCTTTGCCTGCCCAGCCTTGGTGATGAAAAGAAGCGGTGGCACGTCGCATTTTGCAAAAGCCGGGATGAGTTCGGGCGCCGCGTTCTGCATGAGGGTCTGAATTTCTTTGGGTCCCATCTTTTTTCCACTCAGGCCGGCGAGAAATGCTTGCTGGATATACGCCTCGGAAAGTTTCGTGACGGCCTCCTCCAGCGGCAGGACTTTGTCGGCGAAGCCGGCGGGCTGAACGACGAGGAATTCATTACCAAGAATCGCCTCGGCAAGATCCTTTACCTTTTGAACCTCGGGTGAGTTCCACTGTTTGATGGAGTTTTGAATTTGGGGATCCTTCTTCACCGGTTCCAGATCGAGCAGCGTCGTGGCCCACTTGCTGTTGCTGAATGAAACCCAGATGTCGTGCAGATGGTAGATGGCCGAAAAACCCTCAACGTCCTTCGGAAGCCGCGCGGCGAAGCCGTATGTGGAGGCCACCTTCGCGATATCCGCAGCTTGAGCAGCCGGTTTCGCCGCTTCCGCAGCTGGCTGGGTCAGCGCGGGATTTGCAGGAGCAATTTGTGCAGGCACTGGCTTTGGCACTTCGGCAGCTTTTTCCGTCGCAGGCTTGGCCGGCTCGGGTTGCGGCACGGTTGGTTTTTCCGGTGCCTTGTCGCACGCGGTAAATGCGGCGGCGACAAAGAGTGCAGTGACTGGCGCGAAGAGCGAGTGAAGTGGACGGCGTTTCATGGCAAATAAGATGAGTTTTTTCGCGCCCATGCGCGAGAGGCGCGGCTTGTATGCCTGCAACACGGCCAATGCACGCAGAAAACATCTGCTGCTCCATCAGCCGAGACTCAGTTGGTTCCAGCCCCCGTGGCGATACCGCTTTTTAGCGCTGCAACTGATCGTTCAGGAATTTGACGACTTGCTTCACTTTGTCGTCGTCGCCCATGCGGTCTTTCACCAGGCGGTGTGCGTGGAGGACGGTGCCGTGGTCGCGGCCACCGAAGGCGTCGCCAATTTCGCAGAGCGACATTTTCGTCAGCTCGCGCGTGAGGAACATGGCGATCTGGCGCGGGAAGGCGATGCTGTTTGGGCGTCGTTTGCTGGTCATGTCTGCGAAACGAACGTCGAAGTGTTCTGCCACGCGTTTTTGGATTTGCTCCACGCTGACGGTGCGGCGCGCTTCTTCCTGCAGGAGATCTTTGAGCAAAATCTCGATGCGTTCTTGCGAAGGCTTGGTGCCGCTGAGCGAACGGAATGACGCGACTCGCATGAGCGCGCCTTCGAGTCGGCGGATGTTTGTGCGGATGCGCTCGGCTACAAACTGGATGATCTCCGGCTCGATGATCGCGCCGATGCTGGCCGCTTTCTTTTGCAAGATGGCCATGCGCGTTTCGACATCGGGCGCTTGCAACTCGGCGGTGAGCCCCCATTCAAAGCGCGAAACGAGTCGTGGTTCGAGGTTGCCGATTTCAGCAGGCGGACGGTCGGAACTGAGGACGATCTGTTTGTGTCCGTCGAACAGTGTGTTGAACGTGTGGAAGAACTCTTCCTGAGAGCGCTCCTTGCCGGCGAAAAAGTGGATGTCGTCAATGAGCAGCACGTCCACCTGGCGGTAGCGCTTGCGGAATTTCACGAGCGTTCCGTTCTGAATCGCATCAATGAACTCATTGGTGAATTTTTCGCTCGTGACATAGCAGACTTTCATCTTCCGCGCGGCCATCAGGTGATGACCGATGGCGTGCATGAGATGCGTTTTGCCGAGCCCCACTCCGCCGTAGAAAAAAAGCGGGTTATAGACTTTGCCGGGATTTTCCGAGACTGCGCGGCATGCGGCGGCGGCGAATTCGTTGTTCGAGCCGACGACAAAGTTATCGAAGCTGTTTTTCGGATTGAGTCCGTTGGCCACGGCTTTCTCGTCGGATTCCTCCTCCGTGAGTTGCACGCGCGGTTTTACACGCTCCGGCTCATGGTGCGGCACTTGGGCGAGACCAGCGCTTACGAAACGGATTTCGCGGGCGCTCTTTAATGTGAACAACGCGGCGGCACGCAGCGGGTCGAAGTAATTATCTTCAATCCAGTAGCGGTAGATCTCATTCGGGACACGAAGCGTGAGATGTTCGGAACTGAGTTCGACGAGTTCGGTTTCCTTGAACCAACGGTCGAAAATATCAGCAGAAACCTCTGCGCGGAGCGCAGAAGCGATTTCGGCCCAGACGGGCGCGAGATTTTGGGTAGTGGGAATTTTATCCACAGGGCGGTTTTGGTCGTTTTTCGGGCTGTTATGGGGGAGTGGCAAGCGCGGAACTGAGCTAGTTTCTAGCCCGGCGGCGCGTGAGTGCGTTCCACACTTCCGGCAGGGCAGCCGAAAAATGAACCTGCAAAACGCTTTCGCGAAACGTTTTGCAGGACGTATGAGCGTGGAACGCCGATGACTACATTATTTTGAACATTCGGCAACACTTCCGGCGCCGGGCAAGCGACAGAAATTTTACATGGTTGATGAAATGCCGAGTTGTTCACGAGTTATTCACACCAGCGATTTTTGTGACCGCCGGAGGTCGCGGAGCATGAAAATAGTGAACTTCACGAACAAGGTTTTTCGCTGTGGATATGGAAACTTTTTTTGCAAAAAAAACTTGCCCTGCGCTGAAGTGTCCAATTTTACACGCTCTCCGCGTTGTCGTGATATGAAAGTCACGCAAACAAGCCGATCCGCACGCAGGCATGGCGCTGGAATCAAGCATCCATGCGCCTCGGCGAGCGAAAGCAAACTGCAATCGCGAAGCTGGTGACGGCTCCGAAAAAAACGCGCCACGGAAATTCAATCACAGGCAGCCAGTCTGCCTGCCAAAGCACGGCGTTTTTCACGCCAGGATGGAAGAGTCGCCACACATCGTTGTGCAGGCCGCTCAATATGACGACGATGAGAAATCCGGCCAGCATCGCGATGCCGTTGCCAACATCGTTCCCACGTCCACGCGTAAAAAGTCCCACGAGAAAAACGCCGAGCAGCGAACCGTAGGTGTAGCCGAAAATTCCGAGGATGATCGGGATGATGCGAAGCTGCGGGTTCAGCGCCGTGACCCACGCAGTGCCGAGTCCGACGACAATAAACAGCAGCGCGAAAATCACCGTGCCGAGCCGCAGCACACGCACGCGGCCCTTGTCTTCCGTCGGCTCACCAAACCAGCGAAAATGAAAGTCGCGCACGTATGAGGTCGCGAGAGAATTGATCGCCGTGCTCAGCGATCCCATCGTCGTCGCGAGCACGCCGGCAAGCACCAGTCCACGCAGGCCGGCGGGCATCACGGTGAGGATGAAATGCGGATACGCTTTGTTGGCGATGACAGCGCCGGTGTCGGGATTGCGCGGCAGCAGTGGATCTGGATTCGCACCGTAATAGACCGCGAGCAGAATGCCGATCGCGAGCACTGCAAACTGGATCGGCACATCAGCAAGCCCGCTCAGAATTGTCGCCGCCGCACTCTGGCGCTTGTTCTTCGCGGTGAGCATCCGCTGCACCATGTCTTGATCGGTGCCGTGCGTTGCGAGGGTCACAAACGTCGATCCGAGAAACGCGGCCCACAACGTGTATTCCTGCTCCAGCACACCCTTCACATTCGCCCAAAAACCGATTCCATCTTTTATCCCGGTATCGAAAACTTTTGCATCAAGCAAAGTGCTGCTCACTGCGCCCCAGCCGCCGTTGTGGACGATGAGGTAGCCGAGCGAAAAACCGAGCGCGCTTACGAGCACGACGATCTGAATCACGTCCGTCCAAATCACTGCACGGATTCCGCCGATGGTCGTGTAGAGCGCCGTCGCGAGCGTGATGAAAACCAGCGCGCCGCCGCAGAGCCAAAATTCATGCATGGGCGTCGCATGAACTTCGGGATGCGCGAGATTCCAGATCATCACGAGCAGCACCGTGGGCACCCAGAGCCGCGTCCCGCTCGCCAGCAAACGCGTGACGAGAAACACCGCAGACGCTCTGCGCCTTGTCTGCGGGCCGAAGCGCATTTCGAGGAATTCGTAAATGCTCACTACGTTGTAGCGGTAGTAGGCCGGGATGAAAACCGCGCTCACCAAGATACGTGCGAGCAGGTAACCGATGATGAGTTGGATGTAAGTGTAGTTCCTCAGCGCGAATCCCTCGCCCGGTGCACCGAAAAATGTGCCCGCAGAAATTTCCGCCGCAAGGATGCTCGCCAGCACGGCCCACCAAGCGATCTGGCGATTGCCGAGCGCAAAACCCTCCACAGACTTTTCGCCCCGGCTCATCCGCAGCCCGATGAAAAGCACGATGGCAAAGTAAGCCACGATGACCAACGCATCGAGGAGGATTCCGCTATTCATATTTGGGAAACGAGCACGTCTCGCTCATCAAACGCGCGGAGCCTCGGCGGCGGTCGTGGCGACGACTGCTTTTTGCAGCACTTTCGAGTTACGTCCGCTTGTGTCGTATTTTTTCCGGCGCTCGGGCGGAAGCTCGTCGGGGGTGACTTCGATGTAGCCGCCCTTTTGCTGAAAATAATTAAACGCCTGCGTGCTCAACGCAAAAATGTGCTTCGCTCCTTTTTGCGCGGCGAGTTGCTCGGCAAACGCCATGAGCTTGCGCCCGTAGCCCTGCCCTTCATGCGCCTTCGCCACGTAGAGGCAGGCCAATTCCGCCTTCTGCGCCTCGGGGTAAAAATGCACGGCGGCACACGCGACGAGCTGGCGATCCACTTCGAGCGCCCAATAGTCGTCAAGCTGTGCGACCAACTCGGCGCGCGTTCGCTTCACCAGTTCGGCGTGCTCGACGCTCGATTTGATCAACGTGAGCACGGCCCGCACATCCTTTTTAAAGATGCGGCGGATCTGCTGGTAATCGTTTCCGTAAATCATCGTGCCCACGCCTTCGGTGCTAAACACCTCCGCAAGCAACGCCTCATCCGTATTTCCGTTCAGCAAATGCACGCGCGGCACTCCGTTTCGACAGGCGCGGGCGCCGTGCTCGATTTTGGAAATGGTGCCCGGGTCGAGTTGTGCGCGGCGCTTTTTCACTAAATCCTCCGCTTCTGCGATGCTGAGCTGCTGAACGAGCGCGCCAGCTACTTCGACGCCGTCGCGTGCGCCGAGATAGATCACTTTCATCGCCTGCAAAGCCTCGGCGACTTCCACGGCGATGGCGTCGCTGTTCACGCGGAAAGTGCGGCCTTCACCGTCGAAACCAATCGGAGGCACGATGGGGATCGCGCCGTCGTTAAGCAGGAGCTGGAGGAGTTTCGTATCCACGCGCTCGACTTTGCCGGTGTGCTGAAAATCCACGCCGCCCAGAATTCCTGCAGGGTGCGCGATGATCACATTTGCGTAGGCGGCACGCAGATCCACGCTCGTGAGACCCTGCATGATGTCGTTCATCAGCGTCGTCGCCGCATCGAGCGAAACCTTGAGCGTCGCTTCATCGGTGATGCCGGTGCCGTTCGTATTGCTCGGCTTCACGCCACGCTCGGCGGCGAGCTTTTCGATTTGCGCCGCTGCGCCGTGAACGAGCACGACGCGCACGTTCAGCGAACGCAGCACGGCGAGGTCGAGCAGGATGGTGGAGAAATTTGGCGACGCCACGACCTCGCCATCCACCGCGATGACGAATGTCTTTTCGCGGAAGCGAGGGACGTAAGTAAGAATGCCGCGCAGATCGGAGACTTTCATTGAAGTCGGTCGTTTGTGCGCCAAACGCGCCGCGCGGAAAAGCGCAATCTGCTAATTACTTTGCTTTTGCCTCGTAGCCTTTCGCGGGCTTGCCGTCGTCGCCGAGCTTGCCGGTCGCCCACAGCAGGCCGCGCGTCACGAGGTCAAGATAGCGCTCATCAGCGACTGTCGCTGTGTTATGGCCGATGGTGGTCGAAAAGACGCGCGTCTTCTTCGGGCCGTATTCATTCGTCCATGCGACGACATTGTCCGCATTGCCCTGCTTGCCACGCGCCAGTGCCTTGCCAGTGAGTATCTGGACGTTGTTGTAGAGTTCTTCGTTTACAGTCGTCCAGTCGGCGAGATCCTTGGTGATAGGCGATTCTTTGTCGGTGAAAGTGATCGCGATGGGTTGCTGAGCGCCGTGTCCCGTGGACTGCAATCCGAGATATTCATACCAGCGCGCATTGTCCGCTCCGGCGGGCACGGGCTTGCCGAAATTTCCGAAACGATAACTGTGCATCGCGCAGTGGAGATTCACGCCGGGGATGCCGTCCACGTGCGGCTGGAGCACGCCGGTGATGACGTCGGGGGCGTTTTGGTTCGAGGAACATTCGTCGTGGATGACCACGTCGTATCCCTTCGCATAATCCGGCTTCCCGTAAATTTCGATCGGCGGCTTTGTGCTCGGGTCGGCGCTATAAACGATGTCCACGATCACATTGGCGCGCGCTTCGAGGCCCTGCTTGAGCACATCCTTCTGTTTTCCGTATTCGTGGCAGCACCCGCCGGTGACGAGCAGGGCTTTGAGCGGCTTCACGTCTTCGGCGAAGAGCGCGGACGTGGCGAGGAATGTGGCAAACAGTGCGATGGTGGTTTTCATGTGGTGATAAAATGGAACGCTCAGCGGCATAAGCGCGCCGGCGTTCAGGGGCAACCACAGAAACGCAGGAACCTTTGAATGCGTTTTTGCGATTCCGTGTGATTCGAGAGTTGCGCGGTTTGCGCACTTCCCTAGGATGTGCCGCGATAATTATGTCGTTCATCCGTGCGCGGATGAGCATCACCATCTAACAAGACACTTTTTGCCATGGCTTCCGCCGCTAAAGCTGAACAACTCGACTTCGCCAAAACGCCCATCAATTCCAAACTTTCTGCACAGCAGAAAGTGCGGCTCCTCACCGAAATGGTGCGCATTCGCCGGTTTGAGACGGAGTCGCTCCGCCAGTATCAGGCCAAAAAAATGGGCGGTTTCCTCCATCTTTATAATGGGCAGGAGTCCGTCGCCGTAGGTTGCGTATCGCTCATGGGCGACGACGACCACGTCATCACCGCCTATCGCGACCACGGCCATGCTCTCGCAGTCGGAATGACCATGAACGAGTGCATGGCCGAATTGTTTGGCAAGGTCACCGGCTGCTCGAAAGGCAAAGGCGGCTCGATGCACTTCTTCGCGCCGGACAAAAATTACTGGGGCGGCCACGGCATCGTCGCCGGCCAGACCCCGCTCGGCCTCGGCCTCGCCTACGCTTTGAAATACAAAGGCGTGAAAGGCGCGGCGATGTGCTTCATGGGCGATGGCGCAGTGAACCAGGGATGCTTTTACGAGAGCCTGAACATGGCCGCGCTTTTTGACATCCCGGTGATCTACATCATCGAAAACAACGGCTACAGCATGGGCACGAGCCTCGCGCGTAGCTCGTCATTTAAGAGCTGCCTCGCCGAGCGCGCCGAGGGCTTCAACATCGCGTGGGGGCAATGCAACGGCACCGACATCTACGAAGTCCGCGCCAACGTGCAAACCGCCATCGAGCGCGCGCACAACGAAAGCAAGCCGACCGTCCTCGAAATCGCCACCTATCGCTACTACGGCCACTCCGTCGCCGATGCGAAACACACCGGCGGCTACCGGCAGAAAGAGGAAATCGAGCACTACAAACAAAATCACGATCCCATTCAGGTCTTCAAACGCCGCCTGATCGAAGAGGGAACCCTGACCGAGGAAAAATACGAGCAACTCGACGAAGCCGCTAAAGCCGAGGCCGCAGCCGCCGCGCAATTCGCCGACGAAAGCCCAATCCCCAGCGAGGAAAGCATCACACAGGACGTTTATTTTGAAGTGGATCGCCAGACCGAGGCAGGCCGCACAGGCAAACACTTCTTTAACGACTAGACCGTCAAGGCTGGTTCTCTGAGTTTTTCGATGCGCTCAATATTTGCTCTTTTTCTTGCCTTGTTCGGCCTGATCGCCGCTCCGCCAATCGTGTCGGCGAAGGATCCAGACTTCCTAGCAAACAGATGGGTCGTCATCCTCTCCGTTTACAACACTTTCGACGCTGCACACAGTGACGCCAAAAAAATCGCCAAAGCTTCAAATATTCAATTTTCGATGCGAGGGCGCGTTTTTGACAAAAAGCGCGGTCTGATCTATCCGGACAACTTTGATGATGAAATTTTCCGCGGACAATACTCCGCTCGTCGTTATCACAAGGCTGTTCTCAAAGTTGGAGAAGAGCAGAGCGAGTATCTTTCTGTTGAACGATCCGAAGGCTACGATGGCTTCAGAAAAAACTTATATTTGGTCGTCGCCGGTATCCACGACAGCCCTGCCGCCGCGCAGGCACAGGCACAACAATTCGCCAAATGGGCACCAACTGCTTACGCCAAGAAAACAAAAATTTACATGGGCTGCTTACACTAACAGTCCTCAATACTCCAAACCATGCCACTCATCGAATACCGCGACGCACTCAACCAGGCATTTGCCGAAGAAATGGAACGCGACCCGAACGTCGTCCTCATGGGCGAGGAAGTCGCCGAATACGACGGCGCATATAAAGTCACACGCGGACTCTGGCAGCGTTTCGGCAGCAAGCGCGTGATGGACACGCCGATTTCCGAGGCGGGCTTCATCGGCATGGGCATCGGCGCATCCATGCTCGGCATTCGCCCCGTGATGGAACTGATGTTCTGGAGCTTCGCCGCCGTCGCGTGGGATCAGATCATCAACAACGCCGCGCAAGTCCGCTACATGAGCGGCGGCCTCATCAACTGCCCCATCGTGATAAGAGGCCCCGCAAACGGCGGCACGAACGTCGGCGCGACCCACTCGCACAACCACGAAAATTTCCTCGCTAACATCCCCGGCCTGAAAGTCGTCTGCCCCGCGACCGCCTACGATGCGAAGGGCCTGATGAAATCCGCCATCCGCGACAATGACCCCGTCATGTTCATGGAAAACACGCTGCTCTACGGCGAAAAAGGCGAGGTGCCCGAGGAGGAATATCTCATCCCGCTCGGCAGGGCCGACGTGAAACGCGAAGGCACCGATATTTCGCTCATCGCCCACGGACGCGCCGCGCTCACCGCGCTCAAGGCCGCCGAACTTCTCGCCGCCGAGCACAACATCAACGCCGAAGTCGTGGACTTGCGCAGCATCCGCCCGCTCGATGAAGAAGCGATTCTCGAAAGCGTCCGCAAAACGCACCGCGCCGTTTACATCGAGGAAAACAAACCGTTCTGCGGCGTCGGCGCGCAAATCGCCTCGATGCTTCAGGAAAAAGCCTTCGACGATCTCGACGCACCAGTTCTTCGCATCAGCTCGATGGACGCGCCTGCGATCTACAGCCCCGAGTTGGAAAAGAAACAACTCCCGCGCCCGCTCGACATCGTCGAGAAGGTGCTGAGTATCTGCTAGCCCACGGCGTTCCGCGCTGAGAAAACTCGATTGTGCAAAACGCGAATCTCCGCCGGGACATCTTCATCCTGCTCATCATTTGTCTCGCCGCCTTTTGGTGGCGCCTCGGTGCAATCGGTCTGGTGGATCCCGATGAACCGTTCTACGCGCAGACCGCGCGCGAGATGATTCAAACTGGCGACTGGATCACTCCCCGCATCTACGGCGAGCCGCAGTTTGAAAAACCCATCCTCTACTACTGGCTCGTCTCCGCTTCATTCTGCGTCTTTGGCGAAAACGAATTTGCCGGACGCGCCCCCACCGCGCTTTTTGCCACGCTGCTCGTCTTCCTCGTGTATGCGTTCGGCGCACGCGTGCTGAATCGCCGCACAGGCATGCTCTCCGCGCTCGTGCTCGCGACAGGCCTTGAGTATTGCGTCATGTCTCGGCTCATGCTGACGGACATCCCCCTCGCATTCTTTCTCGCTGCCTCCATTTTCAGCTATTGGTTCGCGCTCCAGCCCGGCATGAAACGCGGGCCATGGATTTTTTTGCACATCGCCTGTGGTGGACTCGCAGTGCTCACCAAAGGGCCAATCGGATCGCTGTTCCCTCTGCTCGCCGTCGCTGCATTTCATCTGATCACTAAAGCTCCCGTCCCTCGCTCACGAGGAGGTTTTTGGGCCGGCGTGCTCGCATACGTGATCATCGTTGTCCCTTGGTATGCGCTGATGTTCGCATGGCACGCGCGGCAATTTTGGGAGGACTTTTTCATCCGCGACAACTGGCTGCGCCTCTTCCGGGCCGAGCATCCGGCGAACAACCACTGGTATTACTACATCGGCCTGCTCTTCCTCGGCTCCATACCGTGGATGCCCGCAGTCGCCGTTTGCGTGAAGCGGATGCGCTCCTCCTTCCGCACGGATCCGCGGCAACTTTTCATCGGCTGCTGGCTGGTCACGAGCCTCGTCTTCCTCACGCTCGTGCAATCGAAGCTCCCTTCCTACGCCTTCTTTCTTTTTGTTCCGCTGGCCCTGCTCGTCGGCGTCGCGCTCGATTCGCTGCTCGCAGAAGGCTTCCGCTCGCCTGCGGAAAGATGGACCGCAATCAGCACCGCAACGCTTCAGTTCGCAGTCACGTTTCTCGTTCCATTTTTTAAAGCGACAAAGTTGTTCGCCACGCCCGCGCTCTTCATGTCAGCGGGCCTCGGCGTGGCGCTGGTGTTGCTCGCGATGCGACGTTTCACACCATGGGTCGTCGTAACAACCGTCACGCCACTGCTCCTGCTCGGTGCATCACTCACTATCAGCCTGCCCATTGTGGATGCCGAACTTTCCGCGCGCCAGATCGCCGCACAGATGCTCGCCCAACGGCGTGGCGACGAACCGTTGCTCAGCGGAAAATTCCCCGTGCGTGGGATCATCTATTACACCAAGGCCCCCGTTACGGTGCTTGCAGATAAAGCCCAGCCATTTTGGGCAGCGCATCCACTGCAGGTCGTTGTTTGGAAAAACGATGGTGTTGAAAAATATTTCGCCCAGCATTCCTCGGCACTTTGCGCGCTGCGCTCAAACGACATCGGATCGCTCTCCAAAAAGTTTCCTTTTTCAAAGTCACCGATCATCGGCACCTACGGTATGAATTACCTCGTGCGAGCTGCGACGGCGGAAAAAAAGAAATGAAATTTTGCTTCGCATGACTTCGCCGATTGACGCCCATGTCCACCTCGTCGGCAACGGCCGCAACGGTTCCGGCTGCTGGGTGAAACTCGGCGCGACATGGTGGCAAAAACCGATGGGCGCATACATGCTCCACCACATCGGTCTGCGCGGAATTTCGCTGCACGCGCCGGACTTTGACGAACGCTACGTCGCACATCTGCTGCGTCTCGTGCGCGAATCATCCCTCGGCGCCGCCGTGCTCCTCGCACAGGACGAAGTGTATTCCGCCGACGGCACGAAAATGGACGCGGGCTCCTTCCACGTGCCGAACGACTACGTGCTGCGGCTCGCGCGAGAGCATCCCGAATTCATTCCCGCAGTGAGCATCCACCCTGCACGCGCCGATGCGCTGGATGAATTGGAGCGCTGCCTCGAAGCTGGCGCAGCGGTTTTGAAAATGCTGCCCAACTGCCATAACGTGGACTGCAACGATCGGCGCTACCGCAAATTTTGGGAACGCATCGCCGAAGCGCGACTGCCATTGCTCGCCCACACCGGCGGCGAGCACACCGTGCAAGTCATCAACCACGCTTTCTCCGACCCGCGCATCCTCACTCAGCCGCTCGAATGTGGCGTGACCGTGATCGCCGCGCACGCCGCGACCAAGAGCGGACTCGGCGACCCGGAGTATTTTCACGTCTTCGCCGAGATGCTCACCAAGTGGCCGAATCTCTACGGCGACACGAGCGCATGGAATGTCCCTCTTCGCGGACGCCACGCACATCGTTGCGTCGGTCCGAATGCCGGACTGCTCGACGAGCGCCTGTTGCATGGCAGCGATTTTCCCGTCCCCTGCTCAGGCCTGTGGGCCGCGCTGCGCGGCTTCGTCCCGTGGAGCGCATATCGCCGCTGGCAGAAGGAGCCGAACGTCATTGAGCGCGACTACCAGCTCAAACGGGCAATGGGATTCCCCGATGCTCACTTCACCCGCGCCGGCTCGCTGCTACGAATGCGCAAGGCTTAAACGGGCAGCACAATCACGCGGAGCCGTTCGCCCTCGGAACTGGTGAGGCGCGCGAGTAATTCTGGCTCGGCGAGCAACTCGGACATCGGGACGCCACCCGGGCCGTTCAAGCGCGCAAGCAGTGCGTCGAACGGATCGACTGACGGCACGGCGGACAAAGAAGTTTCCGCCTCGACTGGCAGTTCTTCGTCCGTCGAGACGGTTGCAGTTTCCAGCATTTCTTCCGCTGCTGCCGAAAACTCCGTCACGACTGGCGGCGTGATGCGAAGTTGATTCAGCAGCGCTGCGCACAGTTCGCGGAAGGACGGCTCGGCGAGCAGCGTGTCGGCGAGTGCGCGCGCATCGGGGCTGGCGTGGTAGCTCGCGGTGACGGGAATTTCAAAATCATCCGGCACCCACTTGCGCGCAGCGATGCCGGACACAGCCCAATGCTCACGAATAGCCGCATCGCCGAGCATCGCAGGCAGCAATGGGAGCAGGATGTCGCGGTGGATTTCATCGTCTGGAAAAACGACACCCGCATCACCGGGCGCGGAAAGCCGGGCGATGGCTTCATCGAGCAAGCGCGGAAAATTCGCCGTCAGCGCAGGAAGTTCGACGTTTTGCGTGGCTGATAATTCTTCTGCCGATGCCGCGATGGATTCTTCACCATCAGCGAGCAGCGGAAGTTGGAGAACGGTGAGCAACGTTGTATTCATCGCGGTCGGGAATTTTGCCAGTGAAACAGAGGAGTGCGAGCGGCAAAAATGGCGTGATTGTTCAGTCTCTGATGAACTGCCCGCCACCCAGAATTTGAACGTTCCCTTCAATTTGGATAATGCCATCTCCTCCCCATGGTCCGCCAATCTGCGCGCTGTTACTGTCCTTTCCTCCGGCACCCTCGAATGGTCGCACTTGGTTTGGCTGAAACACGATCTCCGACAGCGCAGAGGCCGGGAAAGTGAGTTCGCCGGCATTCGCGCTCTGGCAGACAACTTTTCCATTTTCGATTTTGAACGACTGCACCGTAAGCGCGCCCTTGCCCGCGAAGCGCAGGCGGATGCCGGGCTTCGCCGCTGCGGGCTTGCTGGTGAAATCCGCGATCAGCGTGCGCGCGATGGGGATGTCTATTTCCCCGGCGTCGCATTTGATGCGCAACGAATCCGCCGTCGCGCTCACGATTTCACCCTGCGTCTCGTCGCCGTTCACGAGTGCGAGCGCGTCGAGCGCAGGCGCGATTGGTTTCTTTTCCTCTTCAGGCTTATTTACCTCCTCTTCTTTTTTTTCAGGCTCCGCGTCCTTGCCGCCCTTGGATTTTTCGTCCTTCTTCGCCTGCGCTGGCAGTGCTCCGCTCCACGGTGCGATCCATAAATTCGACACCGTCACGCGCGCTCCTATCTGCTGCGGGACAATGGCCACGCCCTTTCCGGGTTTGGGATTGTCCTCGCCGCCGCTGCGCCGCTTGATCTGTCCGACGAGCTGGCCATTCACAAGCATCCACAACCGTCCGGTCTTGCGGTCCGCAAGAAAACGAAAATGTCGCCGGTTTCCTTCGCTGCCGATCTTGGAGCCAAACTCAATTTGCTGCGGCTGGTTGAAAAAGGCACCGCCCTGTTTGCGCGGCGACATGTCGTAAAGATATACGCTGTCCCAACTGCCCTGCACCATGATGCCGCTTTGTCTGTTTTCCTCGACAAAGAGCTGAATCGCAAAAGCAGCCGGGCCCCTCGTCGTGGAAAGTTCAAAACTGATGTCCACCTTCTCCGGCAGCGTATCAAATTTACGCCCGAGATTCTGCCCGTTGCCGTTGCGGCTGTTGCCGCCGACCAAAGTGAAAGCACCGTCGAGATAGCGCCACGGACTTGGTTTTTTGTCGTCTTTTTTGACCCGCCCTTCGTTGTAGTAGCCGGGGAGCGCCGTGCCGCGCACCCACGCTTCGCGCTGGCTCGCGCCATCCCAGACGGGCGCTTCTCCATCTCCACCAAAATAAACAGTCCGCACCCCGCCGCGCGCGATGTTCAAGTCGCCGCAAAGCGCCGTGCCGAGCCGTAAATTTTGCCCGTCTAGCGCGAGTAATTTCCCAGGCAGCCAGTCGCCATTTTCAAAACGCACCACCGCTCCGCCGGCGCTTGTCTGCGCGTCCTTGCGTGGTGCGAGCAGCACGCCCGCGAGCCTGCCCGGCGCAAACGCGATGAGCTTGTCGCCCTTCACCGGTTTCCATTGCAGCGGCTGATCGTTGCTCGCGGCGCTCAGCGTCCCGCGCAGTTGATCGCCGTTTTTGAAAATGAGCGTGTCGCCTCCATCGGCCACGGCCTTCTCGGTGGCGGTGGCCTTGTGTGGAAATTCAATCGCGCGAATCGCAGACACCGGCAGCGCAAAATCGCCAGCGAACGCTGTGCGCACTTTGAGCTGCCCGTCGCGAAAGCCGATCCCCGTCACGTCGAATTCTCCGCGCGATGCAAGCCACACGTGTGCAGCGGCGGCCGGCGGCGGCTCCGCATTCGCGGACGGCGAGAGACGGAGAAAAATCGTTTCCTTTCGCGAAATCTCCGCGCCGCTGAATTTCACCGCTTCCGTGGTGATGGCTTCGAGCACTCCCGCTTTGCGTTCCTTTGTTGCCGCTTTGATCAAATCCTTTCCGACCTCATCGTCCTTCGCATCGGGCACGGGATAGCCGTCCCATGGCTGCACGCGGATGTTTGAAAGCGTCCATGGCGATTCGGAATTCCAGTAGTTCGGCTGCCAGTTGATCATGCCGCCTGCGGGTGCCTCCTTGGCCTCGGGCAATTTCCAGTCGGCGATCTGTTTGCCGTTCATGATAATGATCAGCCTCCCATCTTTGCGGTCGAAGAGCAGACGGTAGCGTGAGATTTTTTTCTCCTCTTTTTCGGCAGGAATGTCCGCACTGAAATTTTTCATCTGCTCGCCGGTGTAAACGTTCGCGTTCACGCTGTTCGCCTGAAAACGCAGATAGACCGAACCCTTTCCGTAGCCGCGAATATTTTTTCCCGGCTGAAGCCACATGGCCATCCCACGATTGTTGCTGCCGCCGTCGCCGGACGTGAACTGGATGTCCACTTTCTCCGACAGCGCGTCGAATGATCGCGAAATCAGCGAAGGCATCTTTGCGATGAACGCACCGTCTGCGTAGTCCCATGCGCCGCCGATTTCGCCTCCCGTGTCCCAGCCCGTCATGCCCATCGGCCCGACTGGCCCGTCGTAGGCATCCGGCGGTGTCGTAGGCGAAAGTGAGAGCCACTCGACTTTGCCGCGCTCGACTTCGAGTTTCGTCGCCCCGGCGATTTCGATCTGAAATTTTCCGTCCCGAAACACATTCATTTCCCCCGTGAGCCAATCGTTGCTGTTCAGTTTGAGCGTGGCGTTTGCCTTCGCGTCCTTGAGCGGAATCGGTTTTCCGAGAACAAGCTTGCGCACTTCCTGCGGCGAAAAAATGAGCGGCTGTTCCGCATCCGCGCGCTTCCACACAATCTCGCCTTTGCCGAGCGAAACGAGCTGCCCGTGAAGCTGCGAGCCGTCCGTCAATTCGAGCACTTGCTCGCTTGCTGCATCCTTCTCCTGCGCTTTGTCAGCGGGCTTGTTTGGATTCGGCGCCACCACGTTGCCGTTCACGATTACATCGCCGCCGGGTATTAACTCATGCAGCCCGTCCAATTCAATTTGCTCCTGAACCTCGATAATTTTCTCCGCCCATGCTCGTGAAAACAGCAGGAGCGCGGCGACCACCGCAAATCGAATCCCGCGCGCCGTGAGTTTAGCGTTCATAAATCGGAAGGTAGCGATAGTTCAGCGCGATGGAGAGCAGGCCGAGCGCGGTGCTTGTGCCGGGGCCAAGGCCGGCGTCCCAGCTTCCATCTTCGTTTTGCATTTCGGCGAGCCGCTTCACCTGCTTGTCGTTCCAAGCCTGCCAGGCTTTGATGTCGCTCTGAAAGTAAGCCTGCGCTGCATAATACTCGAAATAGAATGGATATCCTCCCCCGCTTTCCTCGGCATTCTTCATCGCCTTGAGCGCCTTCGTGTATGTCGCCTGATCCTTTTTCCGCGCATACGCAAACGCCGCAACGCCAATCGCCGTCGTCGCCCCGCCGTTCGCACCGCTGCGCGGCAAATAGCCGATGTCGCCACCGCCCACGTTCTGGCAGTCGGTGAAAAACTTCAGCGCGTCCTCGATGTTTTTGTCCGGCACCTTCACACCCGCATTTCGCGCTGCGATGAGCGAAACAAAACACGCCCCGCTCACCGTCGAATCCGCATCCTGCGCCTCGGGCGAATAACGCCAGCCGTGAAATTTATTTTTATCCTGCGAACTCAGCGTCAGTTCCACCGCCTTTTTCAGCGCCGGTCCGATGCGATCATCCTGCACCGTCCCATACGCCTCCGCCAACGCGAGCGTCGCAAAACCGTGATTATACATCGAAGTGCCGATGTAGCCGTTCTCCGCCTGATTTTTCAGCAGACACTCAACGCACTTCTTCACCGCCTTCGCATACGGCCCGTGATTTGGGTCATCGCCATGCGCCAGCATCGTCATTAGCGCAAACCCCACCACGCCCGGCTCCGTCCCATACTGGCCGGGGAAAGTCCCGTCGGCATTTTGCGCCGCCACGAGATACTTCAGCCCCTTTTCATAAATCCGCTCCACCTCCGGTGGCACCTGCGTCCCGCGATACACTTGGAAATCCGTCGTTGCCGGTTGCTGCGCACGGAGCACCGGGCAAAAAGCACACGCAAACAGCGCAGCGAACATTGGCAAAGAATTTTTCATCCGGTGGAAATCGCGCGTGAGATTCGCGCGAATCACCCCCTTCGGCAATGAAATCATCTGTTACGTTCAATTTCCGCTGAGCCCCTTCCCTGTTTCCAAAGGCAAATCTCCAAAAACCAAATTGCCGTGCCGATTTTTCCCTCGTATGTGTTCTGCATCATAATGAAAAAGTTCGCCCTCGTCGTTGCCGCAACATTCCTCTGGATGGCGATTACCGCCTTCGGAGTGGAAAAATCCCACGATGAAGAAATTTGTGCGGTCACGACGGCACTTAAGGAGGTTCAAAAAACATCTGGAAAGTTGCTGTTGTCGGGGCGACTGGATGAATCCATCTCAATCATGGTTGCCAGGTTCCCGAAAGAAACCCGAACCGGCATCGAGGCATTCATGTTGGGCAATGCTCTCTTTGAGATTGATCAGAAAATCTCCTACGCGATGCACAAGGAGGCTTTTGAAAAACTGCCTAGTTATCCCAATGCCGCGCTTGAGTGGGCGATGGAGCAACATCGCGTCGGCGAACATACAGGGGCTCTTGCTGCTTACGACACTTACACAAAAACAAATCCGAACTTCGCGCCCGTTCATGGACTTGCTGCGGATTGCCTGATACGCCTCGGAAAAATCCCGGAAGCCTGCGCGCGATGGAAAAAATCCGAAGAGGCGACCAGGGGAACCATCGCCACGCTGGAATCCCTCGTGTGTGACATATACAAAAACTCATCCTTCCATCGCCAACGAGCTGAACTTCGATCGAAGGCTGAGATGGGAGATGCGGAAGCGGCAGCAAAGCTGGTCCTACTGGATGGAACTTATGAACACGATTGGTGGAATGCCGCGCCTCACATGCCGTATCTCGAAAGCGATATCCCCTTGTTGGAAAAGCTGCCGGAAGGAACGGCGCGCAAAGCGTTGGAATGTGCCTCAAAGTTGTTTTTACAGCGCGGCAGTAAAACTGAAGAACAAGAAGCCGAAAAAGACAAAGTCTCCAAGGAACGCGTTGAGACTTTATTGAAGAAATATGGATTCTTCTTCGACTCACAACAAACGCTCCCTCCAGACGGGGGGACTCTGTCGCTGATGCTGGGAGCCGCCATGGACGCAAACCTGCTGAAAATCGAAGATGCCCGAAAATTGTTTGGCCCCGCTTTGTTGAAACGGGCGGCCACTTCACACGATGCAGAACTCCATAATGTTCTGGCGAACATTTTTGCAAAAACTCCCGAGATGGAGTCAGTCGAAAAAAAGGGATGGGAAGCCACGGGAGACGCACGCTTTGCCGCAGGCTATTTGATTGAACTGATGTCGAATGGAAAATTGAAAAAGGAAAGCCCTGAACTTCTCGCCGCGCTGAAGCAGTTTCCTGAAAACTCGGTCATCACGCGTATTGTCATGGGACTGACACCGGAACCCGACCAAGAATTGCTCGTCCGTGCGATCAAAAGCGAGTTTCGTAAATTCTCACCTTCAGCCCTCTATGCTGGCACAGACGTGAACCTCCGCCCGCGCGCAACCGCGTTGAGACGGTATTTTGCGCTACTCACAAAGCTCCAGAAATAGTGGTTTTGCCATGCATTGCGCGAATCCGTTTCCTTTCCTCAAAAACAAATCGCCGCGCCCTTTCGCCCCGCCCTTTTCAGTCATTCGTTACCTTTTGCCATGTCGGGCTTCAGTGATGCCGTTTTTTTGAGCGGTGTTCGAATAGCACGCACTTGCCACGTTTTGATTCCCCGATAAGATGCAGAGCATGGTTACGGAAACGATTCCTCAATTGCGCGCCCTTTCCCTCGCGAAGAAGCGTATCCTGATTTCCGAGCTTGTTGATGAAGTGTATGGCAGCCCCGTGGAAGACAAGGCCTTGACTGCTGCGCTGAATGAACGAATCGCGAATTACCACGCCAATCCTTCCTCTGCGAAAAGTTGGACGGAGGTAAAAGCAAGACTCAGAAAAAAACGGTGATGGAAGTCATCATCCTCTCCGGAGCCGATTCCGATTTGGATGAGATTTACTCGTTGCTCGACGAGACATCTGGCGGAGACGCTTTTCTCCGTGCATTGGATCGCAAGCTGGAGTTGCTCAGAAAATTTCCGAAATTGGCAGCGAGATCGAAAATCGGGGCAGTAAGGCGGACTCGCGTGGGGAAATCGGTGTATGGCCTTTTTTATACGATTGAAGGAAACCGTCTGATGGTGGTCGCGCTCCAAGACCTCCGGCAGGACCCCAAAACAATCGCCCGAACGATTCGGCGACGGCTTTAATACCACCAAAGAAAGGATTCATCGTTTGAATGCAGATAGTTTTTACGTTTGGTCGGACTATATGTAACAAAACCGCCGGTCCCCTTTCGGAAACCGGCGGTTTGTGAATTTACTTAGCTCTTTATCGAGAGCGGGAGTTTTTTAGAACTCTCCGCCGCCGTGACCGTGGTGGTCACCGCCGCCGGCCGGGGCTGCTTTCTTCTCGGGGATCTCGGTGATGAGACACTCGGTGGTGAGGAGCAGGCCGCTGATGCTGGCTGCGTTTTGCAACGCGCTGCGCGTGACTTTGGTCGGGTCAACGATGCCGGCTTTCACGAGATCCACCCATTCGCCGGTGGCGATGTTGAGACCTTCGTTGCCTTTGCGACGCTTGGCTTCCGCGACGATGAGCGCGCCTTCGAGGCCCGCGTTGTCGGCGAGTTGGCGAAGTGGCGCTTCGATGGCGCGGCGGACGATGTCGACTCCGACTTTTTCGTCACCGGTGACCTTGAGGTTTTCGAGCACTTTCTGCGCACGGATAAGGGCGACGCCGCCTCCGGGGACGATGCCTTCCTCGACGGCTGCGCGCGTGGCGTGCAGGGCGTCTTCGACGCGGGCCTTCTTTTCCTTCATCTCGGTCTCGGTGGCTGCACCGACGTTGATGACGGCGACGCCGCCGGCGAGCTTGGCGAGGCGCTCCTGGAGCTTCTCGCGGTCGTAATCGCTGGTGGTTTCGTCAATCTGACGACGGATTTGGTTCACGCGGCCCTGAATGTCGGAGGGCTTGCCGCTGCCTTCGACGATGGTGGTGTTTTCCTTGTCAATCGTGATGTGCTTGGCCTTGCCGAGGTCTTCGAGGCCGAGGTTTTCGAGCTTGAGGCCGAGGTCTTCGGTGATGCAGCGACCACCGGTGAGGATGGCGAGATCTTCGAGCATGGCCTTGCGGCGGTCGCCGAAACCGGGCGCCTTGACGGCGGCGATGTTCAGCGTGCCACGGAGCTTGTTGACGACGAGCGTTGCGAGGGCTTCGCCTTCGACATCCTCAGCGATGATGAGGAGTGGCTTGCCGGTTTTGGCAACCTTCTCGAGCAAGGGCAGGATGTCCTTGAGGCTCGTGATTTTCTTCTCGTGGATGAGGATGTAGGCGCTGTCGAGGACGACTTCCATCGTCTCGGCGTTGGTGACGAAGTAGGGCGAGATGTAGCCCTTGTCGAACTGCATACCTTCGACGACGTCGAGGGTGGTTTCGATGGACTTCGCTTCTTCGACGGTGATGGTGCCGTCCTTGCCGACTTTATCCATCGCGTCGGCGATGATGTTGCCGATGGCGGAATCCCAGTTGGCGGAGACGGTGGCGACCTGTGCGATCTCGGTGCGGTCTTTGACTTTCTTCGAGATGCGAGCCAGCTCGGTGGCGAGGGCCTCAGCGGCCTTCTGGATGCCACGCTGGAGCGAGGTCGGGTTGGCACCGGCGGTCACGTTGCGGAGACCTTCTTTGTAGATGGACTCTGCGAGCACGGTCGCCGTGGTGGTGCCGTCGCCGGCGATGTCGCTGGTCTTGCTCGCGACTTCGCGAACGAGCTGCGCGCCCATGTTTTCAAACGGGCATTCGAGTTCGATTTCCTTCGCGACCGTGACACCGTCCTTGGTGATGGTCGGGGAGCCGAATTTTTTGTCGAGGATGACGTTGCGTCCGGCTGGCCCGAGGGTTGCCTTGACTGCACGTGCGAGTTTTTCAACGCCGCGCAGGAGTGCCTGACGCGCCGTCTCGTCGAATTGGAGTTGTTTAGCTGCCATTGTAGTTAGTTAGTTTTTAGTAGGTTGAGTTTGGTTTAGCCGATGATGCCGAGGATGTCGTCCTCGCGCATGATGAGGTAGCTCTCCCCATCAATTTTGATTTCCGTGCCGCCGTATTTGCTGACGAGCACCTTGTCGCCGACCTTCACGACGAACGGGATGATTTTCCCGTCCTCGTCGCGCTTGCCGGTTCCGAGAGCGATGATTTTGCCCTCCTGTGGTTTTTCCTTCGCGGTATCGGGAATGATGATGCCGCCTTTTTTGACTTCCGCTTCCTCGACGTGTTGCACGAGGACGCGATCCCCGAGGGGACGAACGTTCACTTTAGCCATGTTGTATTTGGTTTTTTTGGTTGTTGGTTTGTTGTTGGTTAAAATCGCCGACTTCATCCGCCGGAGGCAGAAGCCACCGACCGTTGAACACGGCGAAAATTAGGAAATTCAGTCGGTCTTCGCTCGGAATCCGCTCACGGCAACGATGCTGCCATCCAGCCCGACGCAGAAGCCGCGCAGCCGCTGCCCGTCTTCAAGCGTGGCCGGTGGTTCGATACGCACATCGTAGCTCCCCGTGCCCGCCTGCACGCCCTTGAGCAGGACGACGCTGGCGATGGTGTGGTCGGGTGAAAGCCCGCGCTTTTCCAACTCGCCGTGCGCCGCCTGTGTGGCGTCGAGCAGGCTAAAGCGGGAAGTTTGTGCGGGAGCCACATTCACCGTGCGCGCCGGATCAGCAGCCGAAGAGACGGAAGGCATCGCGGCAGCAAGGCAGCCAATGGCGAGTGTGAGACGGCGTTTCATCGGGCGTTACTTCTTCTTGTCCCCATCCACGACTTCAAACTCTGCGTCCACGACGTCGCCGTCTTTCTTCGCGGCACCTTCGCCATCACCTGCGTTTTGCTTCGCAAAATCTTCGGGTGTGGTCTGCGGTCCGGCTCCGGCGGCAGCGTTTTTGTAGAGGTCTTCGCTGACGGATTGGAATTTGTTTTGCAGATCGGTGTAGGCGGTTTTGATGGCCTCCACGTCGTTGCCTTTGAGGGCTTCTTTCACCGTGGCGATCTTCGCTTCGATTTCGCTCTTCACATTGCCGGGGATTTTATCGCCCAGCTCCTTGAGTTGTTTTTCGCACTGATAGGCGAGGTTGTCGGCGTTGTTGCGAATCTCGACGGATTCCTTCGCCTTTTTGTCCTCCTCGGCATGAGCCTCGGCTTCGCGCTGCATCTTCTCGACTTCTTCTTTCGAGAGGCCGCTGCTGCCGGTGATGGAAATTTTTTGCTCCTTGCCGGTGCCGAGATCTTTCGCGGAGACGTGCAGGATTCCATTCGCATCAATGTCGAACGTGACTTCGATTTGCGGCGTGCCGCGCGGGGCAGGCGGGATGCCGTCGAGGTGGAAGGTGCCCAGCTTTTTGTTGTCCTTCGACATCGGGCGCTCGCCTTGCAGGACGACGATTTCCACGCCGGGCTGGCTGTCCGAATAGGTCGAGAAAATCTGCGACTTGCGCGATGGGATGGTCGTGTTGCGCGTAATCATCGGCGTGGCAACGCCGCCTGCGGTCTCGATGGCGAGCGTGAGCGGGGCCACGTCGAGCAGGAGCACATCTTTCACGTCGCCCTTAAGCACGCCGCCCTGGATGGCTGCGCCGATGGCGACGACTTCATCGGGGTTCACGCCTTTGTGCGGCTCTTTGCCGATGATGGCGCGGGCGGTCTCGATGACCTTCGGCATACGAGTCATGCCGCCGACGAGGACGAGTTCGTTGATGTCCTTCTCGGAAAGGCCGGCGTCTTTCATGCAAGCCCGCGTCGGTGCGAGCGTGCGCTGGAAGAGCGAATCGGTGAGCTGTTCGAGTTTCGAGCGGGTGAGCTTTTTCTGAATGTGCTTCGGCCCGGTCTGGTCGGCGGTGATGAAGGGCAAATTGATTTCGTATTCCTGCGCGGAGCTGAGGGCAATTTTCGCTTTCTCGGCTTCCTCTTTAATGCGCTGGATGGCGTCGGGCTGCTTCGTGAGATCGAGGCCGGAGTCGGCTTTGAACTCAGCAAGAATCCAATCCATGAGCGTGTTGTCCCAGTCGTCGCCGCCGAGATGTGTGTCGCCGTTTGTGGCTTTCACTTCAAAGACACCGTCGCCGATTTCCAGCACGGAAATATCGAACGTGCCGCCGCCGAGGTCATACACGGCGATTTTCTCGTCGCGCTTTTTATCGAGGCCGTAAGCGAGCGATGCCGCCGTGGGTTCGTTGATGATGCGGAGCACTTCGAGGCCCGCGATTTTCCCGGCGTCCTTCGTGGCCTGACGCTGTGAGTCGTTGAAATATGCGGGCACCGTGACGACCGCCTGCGTGATGGTTTCGCCGAGCTTCGCTTCCGCGTCGGATTTGAGTTTCGCGAGGATCATCGCCGAAATTTCCGGTGGCGAAAACGTCTTCGTCTCACCGCCGACCTGCACCTGAATGTGCGCGTCGCCGTTCGCCGCTTTCACGACTTTGTAAGGCACGCGCTTCAATTCGTCCTGCACTTCATCGAACTTGCGCCCCATGAAACGCTTCACGGAGAAAATGGTGTTCGTCGCGTTCGTGACCGCCTGACGCTTCGCCGCCTGACCGACGAGACGTTCGCCAGTTTTGCTGAAAGCGACGACGGACGGCGTGGTGCGCGCGCCCTCCGAGTTTTCGAGGACGTTGGGCTCCTGCCCGTCCATGACGGACATACAGGAGTTCGTGGTGCCGAGGTCAATGCCGAGGATTTTAGCCATAGAAAGTATTGGTTGGTTTTAAAAAAGTTGCTCCTAACGAAGCGTCGGGCCTCTACGCAAGTGACGGGCCAATACAGAGATTATATCCTATAAATCTGCGCACCTGATATTTACGAAAAATTTTCGTATTGATGAAGCTGCGCCGTGTCACACTATTTGGCACACTTTTGGCCATCTTGGTGCGTCACTGTGACGCTAGGCTTCAGTTCTTTGAACACTGAATCCGCTCCAGCCAAATCATTCAGAAACAAACGCCGTGAACGCCGCGCACTCGGTGTGACGCAACCGCTACGCTACTTTTTGGGAGGCACATTTTTTTGAACACTCGCACCCGCCGCGTGTCTGAAGCCCACGAAGTTCATCGAGCCATGATAATCCTCATCAGCCTCAGTTTGATTTTGCCGCTCTGGGCGCGGTGGAATTTGACCGTCGCGCTGACACCGGCCCTCTCACCTCTCCCTTTGCACTTTCACCGAAAACGTATTCAATGAGCACCTCAACGCTCAGTTTCACCACCCTGATGCCATCCTTCGTTCCAGTCGAATCGGCTTTGCCCACCAGCGCTCTCGCCGCTAGGAAGGACGCGCGCACCATGGAACAGGAACAAAGCCGACGTGAGGATGAAGAGCTGGTCGCCCGTGCTCAAACCGGCGACGTAGCGGCGTTTGATTCGCTCATCGTCAAATACAGCCCCCGACTTTACGCGCTCGTCTATCACATGACCTCGAACCACGAGGACACAAACGACATCCTGCAAGATGTGTGGGGCAAGGCGTATCGCAACATCGGCGGCTTCCGTGGAAAATCGCAGTTCTATACGTGGACGCATTCCATCGCCGCGAACACGACGCTCAACTTCCTGAAAAAGCGGGGCCGCCGCCGGACCATCAGCCTCGATGACGTGGACAACGGCATCGCCAACGACAAGGAATTCACCGAGCTGACCGCCGCCAGCACGCCCGTCCGCGATACCGACCTCGGCGAACTGCAAAAGAAGATCAACGAGGCGATGATGAAACTTTCACCCGACCACCGCGCCGTCGTGACGATGTTCGACATTCAAGGAATGGCGCACGCCGATATCGCAAAAATTCTCGGCACTAGCGAAGGCACCGTGCGCTCGCGCCTTTTCTACGCCCACAAACAACTTCAAGCGTGGCTCTCCGAATTCGCGCCAATTTCAGCCGCTTAGCATATGGAAGATAAACAACTCACCGAACAGCAACTCCAAGCCCTGCTCCGCCTCAAGCGCCACGAGCAGCCGCCGCCGGGCTACTTCGATGACTTGTTGAAAAACATCCACCGTCGCCAGCGCGAGGAGTTGTTGCACCAGCCAGCGTGGAAAATTTCGCTCGAACGCCTGCGCACATTCTTCGGTTCAATGCGGCTCGACTGGAATTACGCCGGAACCATGGCCGCAGTCCTCCTCATCGGAATCGGCGCGATCCAAATCGCACTGCCCACTCGCCAGCCAGCGCAGCAACAGCAATTCGCTCAGACGATCCCATCGTCGCCGCAGGAAAATGTCGCTACTGTTTCCGCCGACAAGGAGCAGTTCATCACACTCCAGCCCGGCAATCCATCGCTTGCCATCCGCAAAACCAAACGCCCTGTGCAGAACAACCCGCAGCCAGGAATGCCTACACGCTTCGTCATTGATGCACAGCCCGCGAGCTATGAGCCTGCGCCGATTCGCTTCTAGCCTCGCAGCCGCGTTCGCCTGCGTAGCGCCGTGCACTTTCGCCGAGGAGGCGAAATCAGAAACGCTCTCCGATGCGATCACGCGCGAAGTTCGCGGCGTTTTTAATCAAAGCCGTGGAGCCGTCTGCCGCATCGAGGCCGATGATGAACATGGCCGGCTCAGCGGCACCGGCTTTCTCGTGGATTCCGACGGCACGCTCTTCACCAGCTACACCATCGGCGGCACGACCGAGGACATCGTCGTTAGCATTGGCGATGAAAAATTTTCCGCTTCCCGACTCGTCGCCGACGAACGCTGCGGACTCGCTGTGCTGAAAATCGAAGCCGACAAGCCTCTCCAATTTCTAAAATCCGGCAGCAGCTCCGCGCTCGCACTTGCAGCTCCTGTCATCGCGCTCGGCTACCCGCTCGACTTACCTCTCTCGCCCAGCTTCGGCATTGTCGCGGGTTTCGACATCGGTTTTCAAGGCCGCTACTTCGCCACGCGCCACATCCGCGCCAGCGCACCAGTGCAAAAAGGCCAGGGCGGTTCGCCCATCGTAAATTTCAAAGGCGAAACCGTCGGCGTCCTCATCAGCACACTCGAAGGCGGCAGCGGACTCTTCGCGCTGCCCATCGAGGCTGCTGACAAAATCCTCCACGACTTCCGCAACCACGGTCACATCCGTCGCGGCTGGCTCGGCGCAGGCGTGCGCATCACCGACGCGCCCGAGCACGACAGCACCGCACGCATTCGCAACCTCATCACCGACGGCCCCGGCCACAAAGGCGGCCTGCGTGTCGGCGATGTGCTCCTTCAAATGGGTGCGTGGAAAATCACCAACCCCGAAGACGTGCTGAACGCTGCCTTCTACCTCACGGCGGGTGAGCCTGTGAAAGTCAGCATCTCCCGCGCAGGCCACATCCACAACTTGAACATCACCCCCATTGATCCACCCAACGACGAAGCGCCCACGATAGAGCGGCAGGCGCAGCCATTCCTTGGCTCCAACGGAGTCCTCGAATTAGGCCCGTAGCCGCGCGAGCAGCGCCCTCAATTTTTCCAGACCCGGCACCCGTTCCAGCACTTCGATGAGTCGCGGCAGCGCAGCAGGGATATGCGCGAGAAAATCCGCACGTCCATCGGAGTGGCCAAGTTTTCCGTAGGCACCGAGCGCCTGCATCAGCCGTTGCATCGCGCACAAATCATACAGCGCCATCCAGTGCGCCTCCTCGTGCCGACCAGCACCGAGCAACCCGCTGAGATAATGCGCCAGCAACTCCCCACGCTCCGCCGCCGTCAACTCCACGTAAGGATCATGCAGCAGCGACGCGAGGTCATATTGCGCAAGCCCCGGACGCAACCCTTGGAAATCAATCAGACACACCTCGCCATCGCGGACGATCACGTTCTGGCTTTGAAAATCACGATGCACGAGGCAACGGGGCTGCGCAGCGAGATGCGCGGCGATCTCCGCGAGCCGCGTGCGATCCACGTGCTCCGCGACTTCACTTTCCGAAAGCCCGAAGTGCCGCTGCAAACAATGCTCGATGAAATACGCCTGCTCCCAGCCATACAGCGCCGCGTCAAATTCCTGCTGCAAATGCGGACGCCCCTCCGCCGTGTGCGCCTTCGTGTGCAGCACCAGCGCCTGATCCAGCGTCCGCTGATAAAGCGCACGCCGCTCCAGCCACGAATCTCCACGGTGCGACCACAGATCATTTCCACCAGCATCCTCCATCAAAATCATCCCCTCTTTTTCATCGTGAAAATAAACACGCGGCACACGGACGCCGACGGCGGCGAGAAATTGTCCAATCTCCACGTAATGACGATTCTCCGGACGCTCCTCGCTGTAGCTCACGAGAATAAGCGAACGTCCGGCAACATTGACGCGCCAGAACTTGCGGCCAGAGCCGCCCTTCTCGATGGGCTCCACGGAAACAGGCATGGCGGCACTTTCCAGCGAAGCGCGTCGCATGACGAGCGCGGAATTTCAGATCACTTCCGCAGAATCAACTCCAGCCCGACGGGACAATGATCCGAGCCGGTCACATCCTTGTAAATCGTCGCCGACTTCAGCTTTTTGCGCAGCGACTCCGAGCACAGGAAATAATCAATGCGCCAGCCGATGTTCCGCGAGCGCGCATTGTTCATCTGGCTCCACCACGTGTAATGCCCGCCCGCTTTTTCAAACTCCCGGAACGTATCCACAAACCCTGCCGCCACCAACGCATCGAACCCCGTGCGCTCCTCAATCGTGAAGCCGTGGTTGCGCACGTTGTCCTTCGGTCGCGCGAGATCGATCTCCGTGTGCGCCACATTCAAGTCGCCGCAAAAAATCACCGGCTTCCGTTTTTCCAGAGCTCGCAGATAGGCGAGAAAATCACGATCCCACTGCTGCCGGTAGTCCAGCCGCGTCAACTCACGCTGCGAGTTTGGCACATACACATTCACGAGGAAAAACTCCGCAAACTCCGACGTGAGCACGCGCCCTTCACGGTCGTGCTCCACTGTGCCGATGCCGCGCGTCACAGCGAGTGGTGCTTTTCTTGAGAGCGTGAGCACGCCGCTGTAGCCTTTCTTTTCCGCCCAGTTCCAATGAGCCGTGTAGCCCGGCCACTTCGCGTCCACATCATCGGGATGCGCCTTCGTTTCCTGCACGCACACGATGTCCGCGTTTTGCGCGGCGAGGAAATCGAGAAAACCTTTTTTCAGCGACGCGCGGACGCCGTTCACATTCCACGAAATCAGCTTCATCAGCGCGCAAGCTCCCGCACCAATTCCTCCGTCGTCGCCCAGTCAATGCACTGGTCGGTGATGGACTGGCCATAGACCAGCGCGTCTTTCGATTCGCCGAGACTCTGTGCGCCGGCGACAAGATTGCTCTCCAGCATCGCGCCGACAATCCCGCGCGATCCCGCTGCACGTTGCGCGATGATGCTGCGGAAAGTTGCGGGCATTTTCCGGCAATCCTTGCCGCAATTCGCGTGGCTCGCGTCAATCATCACCGTCTTTGGCAGTCCGTGTTTTTCCAAGGCAGCGAGCGTCTTCGCCACCGACTCCGCATCGTAATTCGCCGCATCGTCGCCACCGCGCAGGATGACGTGGCAGTCGGGATTTCCCTCCGTCGCCACCACGCTCGCGCGGCCCTGATCGTCAATGCCGAGGAAAGTCTGCGGCTGCATCGCCGCCTTGATCGCATTGATCGCCGGAATCACCGCGCCGCTCGTCGTGTTTTTGAAACCGACGGGCATCGAGAGCCCGCTAGCCATCTGCCGGTGCGTTTGCGACTCCGTCGTGCGCGCGCCGATGGCGCTCCAGCACGTAAGATCGGCGATGTATTGCGGCGTGATGGGATCGAGCATCTCGGTCGCCGTCGGCAGCCCGAGATCGAGCACGTCGCGCAGGAAACCTCGCGCGATGCGCAGCCCCGCTGGAATGTCGTTCGTGCCGTCGAGATGCGGGTCCATGATGAGACCCTTCCAGCCGACCGTCGTCCTCGGCTTTTCAAAATACACGCGCATCACCACCAGCACGCGGTCGCGCACTTCCTCGGCCAGCTTCGCGAGCCGTTCCGCGTATTCGCGTCCGCATTTCAAATCGTGAATCGAGCACGGCCCGACGATGAGCACGAAGCGAGAATCCTCGCCCGTAATCACCCGCGAAATATCCGCGCGCGCCCCAGCGACAAACGCCGCGTGCGCCTCACTGCGCGGGATTTCCACACTCAACGCCCTCGGCGAAGGAAGCGCGGTATTTGCAATAACGTGAACGTCTGAAACTCGTGTCATGGTTGGGCTGGTATCTGGAAAATTGCGCGGCTGCCAGTGCGGATCATCATTTCGATGTTACATCTGGATGCATCTGTTGCTGGGCATTGCGGTGTTGTGCGCTCATTTGCTGCAGCCTGTTACCGAAATCCTGCGCGAGCGCCATCATTTCCGACGCCTCGCGCGGCGCTAGCACCTCGTTGCAATTCCTCCCCCACACCGCCAGCCACACCTCGTAATGCACCGGGCTCAGTTGCAGAAAAATATGACGCCCTAACCCGCCCGCGTAACGCTGCGGCCCGCCCGTCACCTGCGCCCAAAAATCCACAATCGTCTGCAAATGCGCAGGCCAGTCGCGCACATGCTCGCGAAAAATCGCCTCCACCTCTGGCTCATAGCGCAGCCGCGCATAAAACCATTTCACCAGCCGCTGCAACCCCGCCTCCCCGCCGAGCCGTTCATACAGCGGGGCAAAAGGCGGCGCGTCCACCGGTGGATTCGGCTGAACGATGTAGTCGCGCATTACTTCACAGTCGGCACAGCGACAGGCGGCCCCAAAAACTTGGGTTTGGTGTGCAGCACATAAACGTCGAGCCACGCCTTTGTCCGTGAACCAATTTCGCGGATGCGGGTTCTTGCCGAAGTTCCGAAGGCGACGTGCGCACCGTAAAAACCCACCGCATCTAACCCGTGGGCCTGTGCGAGGAAAAGCGAACGAGGAAGGTGAAAATCATCCGTGATCACGATGACGGCATGCTGGCCGAAGACCGCTTTCGCCCGCGCCATCGTATCGAGTGTGCGAAATCCCGCATAGTCGAGCGTCACGTGGTCTGCCGGCACACCACGGGCGGCAAGACCATCGCGCATCGCGCTGGGTTCATCATAGTCATTACGCCCATTGTCTCCGCTCAAAATGAAATACCGCACCTTCTTCGCACGCCAGAGTTCAGCAGCCGCGTCCAGACGCGATTCGAAAAATGGATTCTTCCACTTCCCGCCAATCTGCGGTGCAGAGCCGAGCACAATCGCCACTTCACGCGCAGGCACTTGTTCCGCCTGAAAATAAATCCGCCCATCGCCAGCACTGAGCACCACGCGATTTGTCGCAAAGACAAAAATTGCCGAACATATTCCAAAACAAAGCAAACCAATCAGCCAGCGTCTGAGTCGCTTGATTGATTTTGTAGATGGCAATGTATGGGTAATCGTCACGGCACTACAGCGAGCTACACACGATTAAAAAACACCGATCATAATTTCGCGACTCATATCGTTGACCACAAACGCACGGGCCACTCTGCATTGACCAGCGCTTCATATCGCTCCTCATTTCGCGCCCTAAAATTCACTTTCGAATTTCTCAAATGGAACCGGATAGAATGGCGAGAAACCTTTCTTCCATGCGGGCTCCAAAAACACCGCGAGTTTTCCGCCAATCTTCCTCGCAGGCTCGAACCGATGGCTTCCCGCGCTAAGCGTGCAGGTTCCTGTCGTCTGCGTCCCGTCCAGTTTGCCGCTGACCAAGCCGTTTCGATCCATCAACACGTAGGCAACCGACACTTTGATATCGAAAACGAAAGCCCCATCCGCAGACGGTTCTACAAAACGACCGGCCACCCTCACTTGTGAAACTTGAAGATAGTTGGAGCGAATGAAATTCTCCGTCCGGGCCGAATGCCGGTGAGTGACAGCCAGCGCCACGCAAGTTTTCGTATCAATCATACGCTGGGGAATGTCGTCCACGATTGTCCCCGACTTGATGTGCATCCGCGTCATCGGCTCGAGCACGTAGTAGTAAGGCCGGTGTCTGAAAATCGCCTCTCCCTTGAAGTCCATCACATAGTCGTGCGGCCCTGTCAGACTCAGCACCTCGGACACATACCTTATCTGGCCCTGTGTCTCTTTCAGGCGCAAAGACCTTCCGAGTAGAATCCAGACAACGCCAACCACCAAAAGAACAGGGATGAAAACCAGCGAGGGCACCGCCACATCGGCCCGTGAAAATTTTCCCGACAATCGCCGTGCTCCTTCGAAAATCAGCGGCGTTACGAGCAGCACGAGCAATGGATCGTTCGGAATAAAATCCTGCCGCGTGATGATTCCCCAAAAACCATGCAGCAAGGTCAGAAAAGTGCCCGCGATGAGAAAGACCAGCACGCGCCTCGTTGCGACCGTTTCGTCGTGGCTCGCTTTCGCAATGCGACGCGCACACCACCACAGTCCGCCAAACACGGGAATCACCGACAGAATTTGGATCCATCGTGCGTGCCCTGTTGTGGAAGCAGCCACCAAGTTGTGTTTAATGACACATTGATACAGCGATTGCAGCGCTCCCTGGGATGAAAAATATAGCAGCAGCGCAGCCGGAACCACCAGCAGGCCCGCCAACCCGGTTGCGACCGTGGCAACAATCACGCGTGGCGAAGTGGCGCGCAATTTTGGCAGGGCAACGAAACTCCCAATTACAGCCAGCATTCCCGATGCAAGCAGCAGGCTCGTCTTCATCGAAAAGCTGAAATCCAGGCCGAGGATCAAACCAACCGCAAATGACCGCTTAAGTCCCAGCCCCCCGCTGAGCGCGACCCACAGCGCAGCCAGCCATGTCAAGCCCCACAGATTGTCCGGGCGAAACTCGATCGTGGGGAAAAAATAATACGGATACAGACCGAGGAAGACCGCCGACCATAGCGCGACCCTTTTTGAAAAAAGCAGCGATGAAATCCGATGGGTCAAAAACAGACTGCTCGCGAAAACCGGCAATTGCCACAGCCTCATCCACAGCAAGGCATCCGCGCGCTCGCCAGTAAGCTTGAGGATGGGCGCAGAGAGCAGGTGAAAAAGCGGAACATGGTTGTCGAAAAAATTGCGGTAGGCGATGCCGCCCTGCAACCACTCCCAGACCACGTGCAAATGCTGGGGCTCATCCGAGTCAAAACGATAGTGATAGATGTAGGCGATGCGCAGCCCGAAGCAAACGACCAGCGCCAGCCCCGCCAGAGCATACTCCCATGCATTGGGCCGGGGAGATCGCTCGCATTTAATTTCAGGCATTGGGACTAGACGATCAACGCACGCGCATTCGCGAGCGCTTCGGCGAGTTTGCTGGCGTCTTTGCCGCCGCCTCGGGCGAAGTCGGGTTTGCCTCCGCCTTTGCCTCCGACGATCGGGGCGATGGTCTGGATGATTTTTCCGGCCTGCACTTTGGATTGAAACTCTTTGCCCACGATCGCGATGAGCGTGACTGCGCCGCCGCTGGCTGCGCCGAGGACGACGATGCCGTGGAAGCTGCCTTTCAGCGCTTCGGCGATGTGCATGACGCTGTCGCCGTCGAGGTCGCCGAGGTTGGCGACGATGGCGTTGTTCTCCGCGCTCGCGAGGAGCGATTTGGCGCGCCCGGCGGCTTCGCGCTGCTGGGCGGATTTGAGCGTCTTTTCGAGTTCCTTTTGCTGCGCGAGGACGGCGTCGAGTTTCTTTTCCAGATCGGAAAGCGGCGCGCCGATTTTCGCGGCGAACGCGTGCAGTCGCGCGGCTTCGTTCAGCGCGGAATCGTAGGCGCTGAGGCCGGCGACGGCTTCGATGCGACGGACTCCGGCGGCGATGGCGGCTTCGCTGGCGATTCGGAAAAGGCCGATCTCGCCGGTGGCGCGGGTGTGCGTGCCAGCGCAGAGTTCCTTGCTGTATCCGCCGATGTCCACGACGCGGACGGTCTCTCCGTATTTGTCGCCGAAGAACTGCATGATGTCGGCGCGCCCGCGCACGTCGGCGTAGGGCACTTCGTTCCAGACGACGGGCGCGTTTTCGAGGATGCGCTCATTCACGAGGCGCTCGATATCGCGGACTTGCTCGGGCGAAAGTGCGGCGCTGTTGAAATCAAACGTCAGCTTGTCCGGCGCGACGCTGGAGCCTTTTTGCGTGGCGTCTTTGTTCACGACTTCGTGCAGCGCCCAGTGCAGCAAATGCGTAACGGTGTGATGCCGCTGGATAGCGGCGCGGCGGCGGGCTTCGACGGCCAGCGTCACATGCGTGCCCACGGCGGGAGCATCCACGCCCTCGAGGAAATGCAGCCACGTGTTGCCGCTCTTCTGCGTATTGGAAATGCGCCACGTATCCGCGCCATGCACGATCTCGCCGGAATCGCCCACCTGCCCGCCCATCTCGGCGTAGGCGGTGGTCGAATCGAGCACCACGGCGGTCTTGTCCTTGAGCGCGACGACTTCGAGCACCTTTGCCTCGGTCGAGAGCGCGTCATAGCCGAGGAAGTTCGTCGGCACCGTCGTCTCGATTTGGGAAAGCTCGATGATTTGTTTCTTCTGCGCGGCGCGAGCGCGGGCGCGCTGCTCCTCCATTTCGACTTCAAAGCCAGCGGTGTCCACGGTGAGGCCTCGCTCGCGGGCCATCAACTCGGTGAGATCGAGCGGAAAGCCGTAGGTGTCGTAGAGTTTGAAGGCGAAGGCGCCTTTAAGCTCAATTTCAATTAAACTCGTGTTGCGCTGCGAGTCTTTCGCCGTAAACAAGCCCCCTCGCATCGCGGTCAACTCTGTAACGGCCTCATCAAAGATCGCGATCCCTCGATCCAGCGTCCGGTTAAACGCCTCCTCCTCGCGCTTCAGTGTTTCCGCTACGTGCTTTTGTTTTTCGCGGATGTTCGGGAAGACATCGCCCATGGTGCGGGCTAGGACGTCCACGAGTTTGTAGAAAAACGGTTCTTTGAATCCGAGCGTGCGGCCGTATTTCACGGCGCGGCGGAGGATGCGGCGGAGGACGTAGTTGCGGTCGTTGTTGCCGGGCTGGATGCCGTCGGCGATGGCGAAGCTGAGCGTGCGGATGTGGTCGGCGATGACGCGGAATGCGACGTCCTCTTTTTCCTGCGCGGTGTCGCCGGTGCTGCCGGATTGCGGGAGCGTGCAGCCGTAGGTTTTGCCGCTCAGTTTTTCGATTTCGTCGAAGATGGGGCGGAAGATGTCCGTCTCGTAGTTGGAGATTTTCGCGTTGGCGAAGTCGGTGAAGTTTTTTGTGCCCTGGATGATCGAGGTCACGCGCTCGAAGCCCATGCCGGTGTCCACGTGCTGCGCGGGGAGCGGCGTGAAGGTGCCGTCGGGGTTGGCGTTGAACTGGATGAAGACGAGGTTCCAGATTTCGATGCACTCGGCGGTGCCTTTGTTCACGAGCGCGCCTTTCGTGTCGCCAGCGGGTGTGAGGTCCACGTGCAACTCGGAGCACGGGCCGCACGGGCCGGTTTCGCCCATCATCCAGAAATTGTCCTTTTTGTTGCCGTTGACGATGTGGATGGCGGGGTCGAGCCCTTTGCTGCGGAATTTTTCCGCCCAGAAATTCCACGCTTCCTCGTCGCGCTCGGCGGGGTCGCCGATGGATTTGTCGGGGTTGTAGATCGTCGCGTAAAGGCGCTGCGCGGGAAATTTCCACCGCTCGACGATCAACTCCCACGCCCACTCGATGGCTTCCTTTTTGAAGTAGTCGCCGAAGGACCAGTTCCCGAGCATCTCGAAGAACGTGTGGTGGTAGGTGTCGAGGCCGACGTCATCGAGGTCGTTGTGCTTGCCGCCTGCGCGGATGCACTTCTGCGTGTCCGCTGCGCGCGTGTCGCTGGAGGGGACTGCGCCCGCCCACTTGCTCACATCCGCAGCGCGCTCGCCGAGGAAGATGGGGACGAACTGGTTCATGCCGGCATTCGTGAAGAGGAGGTTCGGCGAATCGGGCATGAGCGACGAGCTGGGCACGATGGTGTGCTTTTTCTCGCGGAAGAAATCGAAGAACGACTGGCGGATCTGTGTGCTGGTGAGCATGGCCGTGTATTTTGAAAAAGGGCGCGCAGGCTAGCGGGCGAACACAAAAGGTAAAGCCCCGCGCAGCCAGCGAGGATCGGAGGCTCACTGAAAGTCCACACGAAGATGAATTGGATACATCCACCGGATAATTGGGCCGCGAAGTAGAAGATGGCACTATGCCGCAAACCTCAATGAAAGATGTCTAATCCAATCACATCCGAAATGCCAGTTGGCGATGTGGCCGACATCTTCCAGCTCGTCGTCGAGGCCACGCCGGATGCCATCGTGCTGGCGGATGCGCAGGGGCACATCCTGCTTGTGAATGCACGCGCGGAAAAGCTTTTCGGTTATGACACCGGGGAGATGGTCGGGCAGCCTGTCGAGATGCTGATGCCTGTGCGGCTCCGCACTGCACACAGAGGTCATCGCTCAGAGTATGCGGAGCACGTCGAAGTGCGGCGGTTGGGCCATGGACGCAATTTCTTCGCGCTGCGCAAGGACGGCTCGGAGGTGCCGGTCGAGATCGGGCTGAACCCGATTGAGACGCCCGAAGGCACGCTCACCCTGAGCACGATCCTTGACACCACCGAGCGCCTGCGGACGGAGACGGAACTGCGTGCCTCGGAGCTGCGCTACCGGCGGCTCTTCGAGACGGCGCAAGACGGCATTTTGATCCTCGATGCCGAGAACGGGATGGTGATGGATGTGAATCCATTCTTGGAGACGCTGCTCGGGTTTTCGCACGAACAATTCCTAGGCAAGGCGATCTGGGATCTGGGTTTTTTCAAGAATATCGTGGCCAACGAGGACAAATTTGCGGAATTGCAGCAGAAGGAATACGTCCGCTACGAGGATCTGCCCTTGGAAACCAGCGACGGGCGAAAGATAGACGTGGAGTTCGTGAGCAATGTCTATCTGGTCAGCGGCGGCAAGGTGATCCAGTGCAACATCCGCGACATCACCAAGCGTAAACTCGCGGAAACCAGACTGCTGGAGTCGAAGCGTTTCCTGCGCTCCACGCTCGACGCGCTCTCCTCGCACATCGCGATCCTTGATGAGCGCGGAACCATCGTCGAAGTCAACGCGGCGTGGAGTCGCTTTGCCGACGACAACCGCTTTATGGGCAGCAGCCACGGCGTAGGCGACAACTACCTGCAGGTCTGCGATTCGGCCACCGGCCAATTCTCCAAAGAGGGCGCAGCCGTGGCCGAAGGCATCCGTGTAGTCATGGCCCGGAAGAGCGACGAATTTCATCTGGAATACCCCTGCCACAGCCCGGTGGAAAAGCGCTGGTTTATCGTGCGGGTCACCCGTTTTGGCGGCGACGGGCCGGTGCGGGTGGTTGTAGCCCACGAAAACATCAGCGAGCGCAAGCAGACGGAGTCATTGATGCTGGAAAGCCGGGAGCGTCTCGAGCTGGCCACGAAATCGGCGCACATGGGAATCTGGGACTGGGACGTGGTGACGAACGAGTTAGTCTGGGACGCGCAGATGTATCGGCTTTACGGCATCCTTGAAGATGACTTCAGCGGCGCTTACGATGCGTGGCTGAATGGTCTGCACCCGGAAGACCGCGCACAGGCGGAGGCCGATATCCGTGACGCGGTGAATAGCGTGAATGGTTTCCATGCCGAATTCCGTGTGATTTGGCCCGGCGGCGAGGTGCGCAACATTGAGGCTCATGCCTTGGTAAAGCACGCATCCAACGGTTCCGCGAAACGCATGATTGGCGTCAATTGGGACATCACCGAGCGCAAGCGCGCCGAAGATCGCTTCCGCCGACTGGTGGAGTCCAACGCGCAGGGCGTGATATTTTGGAATACGAGCGGCGCGATCACCGGGGCCAACGACGTCTTCCTGCAACTCACCGGATACACCCGCGAGGATTTGGATGGGGGACTCATGAATTGGATCGCGATGACACCGCCCGATTACGCGGAAGAGGATCGGCGCTGCCTGAGGGAGGTTGCCGCCAAGGGAGTCTGTCCGCCGTTTGAGAAGGAATACATCCGCAAGGATGGCACCCACGTGCCCGTCATCATCGGTGCGGCAAATTATGAGGACAGTCCGCAGGAGGGCTTTTGCTTCGTGCTCGATCTCACCGAGCGGAAAAAGCTGGAGCTGCAGTTCCTGCGGGCGCAGCGCATGGAGAGCATCGGCACGCTGGCCGGCGGCATCGCGCATGATCTGAACAACGTGCTTTCGCCAATCATGATGGCGATCGAGGTGCTGAGGATGCGTTTCCCCGATGCCGAGAGCCTGCACCTTCTCGATATCCTGAGCACCAGCGCGCAGCGCGGGGCCGACATGGTCCGGCAGGTTCTGTCCTTTGCCCGCGGCGTCGAAGGTCGGCGGATGGAGGTGCAAATCCGGCACCTCGTCCAGGACATGGAAAAAACCGTGAGGGACACCTTTCTCAAGAGCATCGAGATGCGGACGATGCTGCCGAACGACCTCTGGACTGTCGTGGGCGATCCCACGCAGCTCTACCAGGTGCTGATGAATCTCTGCGTGAATGCGCGCGACGCCATGCCGCACGGCGGCAGGCTGACCATCTCCGCGGAAAACCTCATGCTCGACGCGCACTACGCGCGCCTGAATCCCGAGGCCAAGCCAGGGCCTTACGTTTTCATCCAGGTCGAGGACACCGGCAGCGGCATTCCGCCGGGAATCCTGGAGAAGATATTCGATCCCTTTTTCACCACAAAGGAAGTGGGCAAGGGCACCGGTCTCGGGCTTTCCACCTCGCTAGCGATCATCAAAAGCCACGGCGGCTTCATGCGCGTTTACAGCGAGATGGGCAAGGGCACGAAGTTCCACATCAATCTCCCCGCTCGGACCGAGGCGTCCGCCGCCGCTGCGGAAATCGCCGCCGAACTTCCGCGCGGCCACGGCGAACTGATCCTCGTCGTGGACGACGAGGCCTCCGTGCGCCTGATCACACAGCGAACGCTCGAGACATTTGGCTACCGCGTTCTCCTCGCAGCCGACGGCTCGGAGGCCGTCGCCATCTATGCAACCCGCAAAGCCGAAATCGCCGTCGTGCTGACGGACATGACCATGCCGGTGATGGACGGCCTCGCGACCATCCATGTCCTAATGAAGCTCGACCCCTCGGTGCGCATCATCGCGGCGAGCGGCCTCTCGGCCAACAGCCAGATCGCCAGCCTCGGCGTGAAGCATTTCCTCCCCAAGCCCTACACGGCGGAGACGCTGCTCAAAGTTTTGAAGGAAGTTCTTTCCCAAGCGTAAAATCGCCCGGCGTATTTACATCCCAGGACGCCGTTGCCCGATGCCTGCTAATCAAGCGTGCGGTTAACATGACGCATGAATGGGGCGTCACCCGCGAGTGCTTGCGGTAGCGCGGTTTTTACGCATTTTGGGCGGCTTGAAATTCCTCCGAACATTCCTAATTCAGTCCGCAATCGCGCTCGGCCTCGTGCGCGGTCTTGCGGCGCAGGAGACATTGTCGGACTGGCTTAACGCGCCGGGAGTGGATATGAAAGATCCGGCTCAACGCGCGGCGGTGGTGGCAAAGGCACGCGCACAGCGGGATCAGCACAGGCAGGCGGCGCAGGCAAAGGCGAAGCAGCTCGGCCTGCCGACGCGCCATCTGCTGAGGAACGGGCGCACGGTGGAACTGATGGATTTCATCGGCAACAGGCCAGTGTATTTTACGACGCACAATGTGAACGCGGCGATCTCGACGGGCGCGAATCTTTTGCAAGCAGCGCCGTATTCGATGAACGGGACGGGCGTGACGGTGGGCGAATGGGATGCAGGGTCGGCGCGCACGACGCATCAGGAATTCGGAGGACGCGTGACGGCAAAAGACGGGGCGGCGGCGGCGGATCACTCGACCCACGTAGGCGGGACGATTGCCGCTGCTGGCGTGGTGGCGGCGGCGAAGGGGATGGCTCCTTCGGTGCTGGTGGACTCCTACGAATGGACGAACGACAAAAGCGAGATGACGGCGCGGGGGGCGTCGTATCCGGGGGAAGCGGGAAAAATTTACCTGAGCAACCACAGCTACGGATTCATCGAGGGGTGGAACTACACGGGAAAAGCGTCGCCGATGTGGGACTGGTGGGGCACGGGCACGAACAGCGCCGGAACGGAGCAGGATTTTGGAAAATACGACACGAATGCGCGGGACGACGATTCGCTGGCATTCAGTCTGCCGTATTATCTCGTAGTGCGCAGCGCCGGGAATGACCGCGCTGACAATCCTTCGACCGGTGATCCGGTTTCGCTGACGGCGGGCGGCACCAGCGCTGTGAGCTACAATCCGGCTTCGCACCCGGCGGGCGACGGCGTCTATAAAGGCAATGGCTACGATACAATGTCGGCGGACGCCGTGGCGAAGAACGTCCTTTCCATCGGTGCCGTGGCCGATGCCGTGAGCGGTGGCGTGCGGGCACCCGCGAACGGAACGATGTCGTATTTTTCCTCGTGGGGCCCCACGGACGACGGACGCATCAAACCCGATCTCGTGGCGAACGGCGACAACCTCTACTCCTCAATCGCGACGAGCAATTCGGCCTATGCCACCTACAGCGGAACGAGCATGGCCGCGCCAAACGCGACGGGTTCGGCGGCGCTGCTCGTGCAATGGTGGGATCATCTTTTCCCCGGCCACGCGATGCGCGCGAGCACGCTGAAGGCGCTGCTCATTCAGACTGCGGACGACCTCGGCACGCCGGGGCCGGATTATCAAAATGGCTGGGGGCTCATCAACGTGAAGGCGGCGGCGGATCTCGCGCAGGCCTACAAGGACAGCCCCGGCACACGACGCATCATCGAGGATCAAGTCATTACTACGGCGGTCTCGCGCAGCTACACTTTTGCGTGGGACGGCAGTAGTCCGATCCGCGCAACGCTGTGCTGGACAGACCCGGCGGGCACGGCTGTGACGGCGAGTGATTCACGCACGGAGGAGCTGGTGAACAATCTCGATTTAAAAATCAACGGCCCAGCAGGCACATTACACCAGCCGTGGGTAATGCCCTACGTGGGCACGTGGACAAACGCGAACCTCTCCGCGCCCGCAACCACTGGCGTGAACAACACCGATAACGTCGAACAGGTGTTCATCGCCTCGCCGCCCGCCGCAGGAAACTACACGGCGGTCGTGACATTTTCCGGCACGCTCACCAACGGCTCGCAAAAATTTTCGCTCATCATCAGCGGAGGCGCCACCAGCGCGGTCGCGGCGGCTCCAACGGCATCGTCGCTCGCACCAAACACCGGAACTGGAACCACGACACTCACGCTGGTCGGGGCAAATTTTCTCCTCGGTGCAAACGTGAAGCTGACAAAGGCGGGGCAGTCCGACGTGGCGGGAACCGGGCAGGAGGTCATCGGCAATTCCGTCAAATTCCGAATCAACACTTCTGGAATGGCTGCAGGCTTGTGGAATGCCGTGGTGACCAATCCTGACGGCCAGACTGTCAGCCTGCAGAACGCATTCTCCATCGTCGGCCCCGCGTGGCAGGATACTCTCGAAAGCGGCGCGACTGGCTGGACGCACAGCGCGACCTCGCCCTACACCACGGACAACTGGACGTTGAGCACTGCGCAAAGCCACTCGGCGACACACTCGTTCTTCGCTGCGGCTCAGGCGGGCGCAAATATAGACGACCTCTACTCGCCTTCGATTTCCATCCCGGCAGCCGCGACGAACCTCCAACTCACATTCTGGCATTACTACAATTTGCAAAATACGAAGGACGCCGGAGTGCTTGAATTTTCCGTGAACAACGGCGCGTGGTTCGACGTGCTGGCGAGCGGCTCCGGTGCAAGCTTTGCGTCAGGCGGATACAATTCCGCGATCAGCTCCGGAAGCAATCCACTCAACGGCAGGCAGGCGTGGACTGGCGACGGTGGCAGCTTCACACAAGTCGCGGTGAACCTCACGGACACGGCGAAATATGCCGGCAACACGCTGCGCATTCGCTGGCGGCTTGCGACAAACTCCACCACCGCAAGCACGGGCTGGTATGTGGATGACGCGGCGCTGGCTGCCGTCATACCTTCGTCGAATCTGGCCCCGGCCATCGTCAACGCCGCGAGCGCCACGTCTGCGACCGTGACCGGGCTGAGCAGCAACCTCAGCGTCACGGCGAGCGATGACGCAGGCGAACCGGCCCTGACTTACACATGGTCCTACACTGGCGGCACATTTCAGACGCCCGTTTCATTCAGCGAAAACGGAAACAATATCGCGAAGACAACCACCGCGACATTCACCGCCGCCGGTTCCTACACTTTTACGGTCACAGTGCGCGACGCCGAGGGCCTCACGGCTACGAGCAGCGTGGACGTCGTGGTGCAACAGACGCCCGCAGGCATCACAGTGACACCGTCGAGTGTCAGCAAGGTTTATGGTGAAACGCAAATTTTCACGGCGAGTGTGCTGGATCAATTTGGCGCGGCACTCGCCGCACAACCAGACGTGACATGGAGCACGAACGGCGGTGGCAGCATCGCTGCAGATGGAACATTCACAGCAAACGCTGTCGGCGGGCCGTTCAACATCACAGCCACGAGCGGAAGCATCACTGGCACTGCGAATGTGACGGTGACAAAGGCCGCAGCCACCGTAACGCTCGGCAGCCTCTCACAGACTTACAGCGGCACACAAAAATCCGCCACCGCCACAACATCTCCATCGGGACTCGCAGTCACATTTACCTACGACGGCTCCACCACCGCACCCACGAACGCCGGAAGCTACGCAGTGGTCGGCACCAACAACGATGCAAACTACACCGGCTCCGCCAGCGGCACTTTCGTCGTCTCCAAAGCCACAGCATCCGTGACGCTCGCCAGCCTCGCGCAGACTTACGACGGCAACCAAAAATCCGCCACCGCCTCGACAACACCATCGAATCTCACGGTCAATTTCACCTACGATGGCTTTGCCACAGCACCCGTGGATTTCGGCAGCTACGCAGTCGTGGCTGCAATCAACGACACCAACTACTCGGGCAGCGCATCCGGCACACTCGTCATCGCCGGACAAACGCTCGCAAGCTGGCGCGCTCAATATTTTACCCCGGCGGAAATCACGGCCGGACTCGCGGATGACATGGCCGATCCCGACGGCGACGGTTGGTCGAATCTCGCCGAATACGCATTGGGCACCGACCCGCGTAATTCAACTCCAGACCTTTCCTCCGCACTTGACGACGCCGGCCTCACGCTCACGTTCACCCGCCCCAAGGCGCTCCCGGATGTGATCTATTCCGCCGAGAGTTCCACCGATTTCCTAACGTGGAATCCGCTTACACTCGAACTGGTTGCAGACGGAGCGGTTCAAACGCTCCGCGCCCGCGTTCTTTTCATAGGCGCAATCAGAGAGAAGCAATTCATCCGCCTGCGCTTTTCTCGCTAAACGTTCAACGCACCGGGTGCGCCTATGATTGCGCGGTGGATGGCGAGGCCGAGGCTGTGGCGCGTGAAAGGTTTGTTGAGGATTTCGCGGAGTCCGAGTTCCATGGCTTCCTGCTCGGTCGCGGCACTGCCGACAAAGCCGGTGAAAAGAACGCAAGGCAGCGCAGCGCCTACATTGCAGTTGGCGCGAATACGGCGGATGAGTTCGAGACCATTGAGGTGCGGCATGTTTAGATCCGTGAGGAGGGCGCCGTATTTAGCAGGCGCGGCGGTGAATTCTTCGAGCGCACGCTCCGGGCTCTGACAGGTGGTGATTTGGTAGCCCAGTTCTTCGAGAAATGTGCGCGCGACTTCGCAGACCATCGCTTCATCATCCACGACGAGGACGTGCCGTCCGTTACCCTCGGGCGTATTTTCTTCACGCGGAGGAGGACCGACTGGCTCGCTGGCGAGCGGGAGAAAAATGCGAAATGTAGAACCGCTGCCGAGCGCGCTCTCGACGCTGATGATTCCGCTGTGCGCCTCGATGATGCCGTGAACGACAGCGAGACCGATGCCTGTTCCTTCGCCCAAATCCTTGGTGGTAAAGAACGGCTCGAATACGTGCTGGAGCGTCTCGGCGTCCATGCCGCGTCCAGTGTCAGCCACGCTAAGGCAGGCCCAGCGTCCGTTGGCGAGACAAGGATGTGCTTCGAGCAGCGCTGGTGTCGCGACCATTTCCTCGAGCGAAACAACGAGCCGACCGGGCGCACCGCCGATGGCGTGTGCGCCGTTCGTCGCCAGATTCAACAGCGCCTGATGGAGCTGCGTGGGGTCGGCAAAAATGCTGCCGACGCCGGGCTCCAGCTCCGCGCGAATCTCGATGGCGGCTGGCAACGTTGCCCGGAGGAGCTTGAGCGTGTCGCGAACGATGGGCGCTAGTGCGATGATTTGTTTCTCCGGCGGTCGCTTGCGGGAGAAGGTGAGAATTTGCCGGACGAGTTCGCGCGCTCGATTCGCCGCGCTGAGGACGTGGGAGAGATCGTCGCCGACGGGATGCGCGGAGGGCAGTCGCGCGCGGGCGAGTTCCGCGTAGCCGATGATGCCGACGAGGATGTTGTTGAAATCATGAGCGATGCCGCCTGCGAGCGAACGCGCAGGCGGCCTCCACGTCATCGGCCTCGAACGCCACGAATCCTCGCGCATTGATCGCCAGCTCATCGGTCGCGCAGCGCGCCAGGGTCAGCCCGGCAGCGCGCAATTTTTCCTTTCGCTCGAAGACGACCTG
>CAIYUV010000073.1 GCA_903929475.1 uncultured Spartobacteria bacterium | reverse complement strand
GGTCGCATCGAGCGTTTCAAAGTGCAAATCGGAGACGCGGAACTCACCGACACTGTGCGCCACTTCCGTCTGAATCTCGAAATTCGGACGACCAACGAATTTCTGGAACAGGCGCAGCAACTTTACAAACTACTGATCGAGCCGGTGGAGCCGCTGCTGAAATCACACGGTATAGACACGCTCGTATTCGTTCCCGATGGCGCGCTTCGCACGATACCAATGTCGGCGCTCCATGACGGGGAAAAGTTCCTCATTGAAAAATACTCCATCGCCGTGTCGCCGGGACTCGATTTGATGGAAACCGGCCCGGCAGGACTGCGCGCGCCGCGCATGATGATCAACGGTCTCACCGATGCCGTGCAGAATTTTCAGGCGCTGCCCGCTGTGCAAAAGGAAGTGGAGCGTCTCGAAAAACTCTACCCGCAAAACGAAACGTTGATGAACGGCCAGTTCATGAAGGTGCGCGTGACGGAAAAATTTTCCGGCGAGCCATTCACTATCGTCCACATCGCGTCGCATGGTCACATTGACAGCGATGTTCGTAAAAGTTTTGTGCTCACCCACGCGGACAAGCTGACGCTCGACGATCTCGAAAAACTCATCCGCCCCGGCCAGCTCGCGGACAGGCCGCTGGAGCTTCTCACGCTCAGTGCATGCCAGACTGCGGCGGGCGATGATCGTGCTGCTCTCGGCCTCGGCGGCGTGGCCGTAAAAGCGGGGGCGCGCAGTGCGTTTGCGACGCTGTGGTGCGTGAATGACGAGGCGTCCGCGCAGTTGGTGGCGGATTTTTACACGGGACTTTCTGCACGCGACGGGCGGACAAAGGCGCAGGCGTTGCAGTCGGCACAGCGGCGGTTGCTGGCGAATCCGCGCTATGCGCATCCGTGTTTCTGGGCTCCGTATCTCATCATCGGAAACTGGCTATGATTTCGATCAGCAAGATGCTTCATCGTCCACCGGTCGCCTGTGCGGTCATCAGTCTGCTGGTGCTCACGGTGATACTTGCAGTGCGGCATTACGGCGGGCTGCAAGTGCCGGAGTTATTGATCTATGATCACTTGGTGAAAGCACGGACGCAGACTGACTCGCGTGACGACCGCATCGTGCTCATCGGCATGACGGAAAAGGATCTCATGGATTACGGTTACCCGCTCCCAGACCGGGAACTCGCGAAGGTGTTTCGGATAATTGATGCACAAAAGCCGGTGGTCATTGCGGTGGACTTGTATCGCGATCTGCCGGAGCCACGGAATCGCGAAGGCTATCCCGCCTTGGAGTCTGCATTTCGGGAACTCAAGAGCATCATTGCGATTGAGCGCGTCGAATTTTTCAAAGGACCACCTGCGCTCGCAGACGAGCCGGATCGCATCGTCGCGAATAATCTAAAGAGGGACGATGACGGCGTTTTTCGGCGTGGTATACTCGCGATGGAGAAGGGTTTTGATGAACCGTTTCCCACTATCAGCCTCGCGGCGACGCTGCGTTATTTGGAAACGAAGAATGTGGGGGTATCATTTGTTCCGGGGACCGACGGAAAGCAGGTCATCAAACTTGGCAATACGATCATCCCAAGACTTACGGGGAACTCGGGCGGTTACGTATGTTCCGAGCCGGGTGACTACGAGTATCTGTGCGATTTTGAAGCGCCACGCCATTTTACGTTCACCAAGACATTGGAAGATGCGTCCAAGAACACGTCACACGACTACAGCTTCGGGCAGGTATTGCGCGGCGAAATCCCCAAGGGTGTGCTCGCGAGAAAAATCGTTTTCATGGCGACGGTGATGGAGAGCATCAAGGACAGTAACCCGACGCCGGTTCATGATAATCTACGGGGTGTGGAGCAGCATATCATGATGACGCATCAACTCTTGCGTGCCGCGCTGGATGGTGTGCCGCCGATGACGTGGTGGCCGGAGTGGGGCGAGGTGCTTTGGCTCGCGGTGGCGGCAGGACTCGGCGGGATTGTGGGTCTGTTACTGCATTCGCCGTGGAAGATCGTCCCTGCCGTTGCGTTGCTGATCGCTGCGTTTTATTTTTCGGGCATGTTCGCTTTCTTCCATCGCGTCTGGATTCCCATCGCGGCACCGATCATTTGTTGCACACTCGCAGCAGCGATTGTGACTTCGCTGGTCGCGTATTTGGAGAGCGCGGAACGTGGGGCTTTGAAGACGATTTTTTCCAGACACATATCAGGCCCGGTGGTGGATGCTCTGATGAAAGATCGCGATCAGTTCCTCGATGGAGGTCGGCTGAAGCCGCAGCGTCTTGTTGCTACGGTGCTTTTCACGGATCTGAAGGGCTTCTCGACTACGTCGGAAGCGATGGAGCCAGCCGCGTTGATGGAGTGGATGAACGAGTATTTTGACGGCATCGCAACGCACGTGGACAACAGTGGAGGTATCATCAACAAATTCATCGGCGATGCGATCATGGGTGTCTTCGGGGTGCCTGTCGCGCGGACGACAGAAGCCGAGATGGACAAGGATGCGCAGAACGCCGTTGACTGCGCGCTGGCGATGCGGGCGTCCTTGATAAAGTTGAACGAGGGGTGGGGCGCAACAGGGCGACCTACGACGGCTATGCGCATCGGTATTCACACTGGTGCGCTCGTCTCGGGCAACGTCGGCAGCGAGGCCCGGCTCGAATACACGGTGCTCGGCGATACGGTGAATACCGCCGCGCGACTCGAAAGCGCAGGCAAGGATGTGGCCCAGAATTCCGAGGGAATGCAGTGCATGATCCTCATCAGCGATGCCACTTGCAAGCGGCTGCATGGAGCTTACGTTACACGCCCGTTGGGGCCGATAAATTTGAAAGGCAAAGCAGTTCAAGTTGTCGTCCACAGCGTCATCTCCAAAAAAGAACCCGCAGACTCATGAAAACCATCGCACTCATCGCAATCCTCACCACCGCCGCCATTGCTCAGGATGCTCCTGCGCCAGCGCCCGCCGAGGCCAAGCCGAAGCGCACGCTTTTGAAATACACGGTTCCTGCATCTGCCACCACTGGCACCCGCACCGATGGCGATGGAGGCTCTCGCGCCGACAAGGAATTGCTGCCAAAGCACTCTGTGCTTGCACCGAATCACACTGCGTTCACCACGCAGACGCAGCCCACGCTCTATTGGTATCAGGACGGCCCCATACAGAAAAATTCAGTCGCGACTGTCGAAGTCGCGCTCATTGATCCAAAGAAGCCAAAACCTCTGCTGAAAACTGCTTTTGCCATCGCTGGAGAAAAAGACCGTGGTGCGGGAATTCACTCTCTCAAACTCGCCCGCTACAAAGTCACACTCGAACCCGGCATTGAATATAAATGGAGCGTCGCACTCGTGCCCAATGCCAAGGATCGTTCGCAGGACAGCGTCGCCAGCGGACTCATCAAGCGGATCGAACCCGTTGCAAACCTCACTGCCGAGCTCGCAAAAAATGATACCAACAAAGCTGCGGCCTATTTGGCCAACAGCGTTTGGTATGATGCGCTCGCCGCGCTCTCCGATCAGATTGCAGCCGCGCCGAAAGATGCTGATTTGCGAGCTGCGCGTGCGAATTTGCTCGAACAAGTCGGGCTGAAGTCCGCTGCCGTGTTTGAGCGGAAAAAGTAACTCTCTTCGCGCGCTTTCAAAAAGCGTCTAACGAAACGGTGATGTGCCATCCTGCGTCTTGCAGGCTGTCCTGACTGCCGCCGCCAGCGAGATTCACGAATGGATGGCCCCAATATACCGTCGCATTCATGTGCTTTGACGGCTGGAACAGCAGGCCCAGTCCGGCACTCGCGATTGTCTTGTTGTGGTCGTCCACCTTGTTCACGTCCCAGCCCGTTCCCCAATCCACGAACGGCGCGAGCGAAACGGCAGGCGCGCCATCCTTGCGAAGCACGAGCGGGAAACGCATTTCCAGCGAGGCAAAAATTCCGTTGTCGCGCAGGAGTTGGTTTTCACGGTAGCCGCGCACGCTGTTCAGCCCGCCGAGGCTGAACTGCTCGGAGGACAACAGCGGCTCATCGCTCAGTTGCGCGTTTGCGCGGATGATGAGTAGCGATTCGCGTAGCAGCATTTTCGCGCCTTTCTCCGGAGTATCGGGATGTTTCGCGGAATCGAAAATGCGTCGGAGATACTGCGCCTGTCCGAGCCACGCAAAAAATTTGCTGTCCGGAATTTCCGGATCAAAACCCGCCGCACTTGCTCCAGAAGTCGTGCCGTTGATCCGGCGCGGATCCCCTCGTGTCGCGCCCATCAGCGGCTGGCCGAGCGTGAACGTCGTGCGGAGTGAGAGCACATCAAGCTGGCTGCGATGCACCCACTCCAGACCCGTCTGCCATGCGAAAACAACCGACTCCCCATCAACCGCGCCCTCAGAAAAGCTAAACGGTTTTCCGAGCAGGAAAGTCTGGCTGCGCTTTCTCTCCGCCCCGAACGTGAACGCGACCGTATCATTCAGCGTCTCCACCAACGGCTGCCGCAACGTCGCCCCGAATTCCTCGGACTGGCTCGTGATGCCCAGTCTCGCGAACGTTTCGTCAATGATGCTCGCGTCGTTTCTTCCTGCGTGAAGTGCGAGCGTAGTGCCCCACGGCGACACGGGAAACTCGTAGCGTGCGGACAAATTATCGCCTGCGCCATACTCCACCTTTCCATCGCGCCTCCAACGCAGAGCGCCCCATCGCAGCTCCAGCGGGTCGTTGCAGCCCGTGAGATTCAGCATGTCAAAGCGCACCTCGCCCAGACCTTCGCCCACGCTCGGCGGTCGCTGATTCCCCAGCGTCAGCCCGAGGCGGAACGGCTGGCGCTCCTTCACCACCACATGCAAAATATTCTCGCCAGTCACGATTCCCGGTTTCAGCTCCGCGTTGATTTGCGTGATGCCCGGGTTCTGCCGCAACAACTGCAAACCCGTTTTCAGGTGGTTGAAATTAACAGGTTTGCCCGCCGCCCGCGCGAGCTGGTGCCTCAGCCACCATGAGCGGAACCAGAAGTTCCCGTGCAAATCCACCTCCTGCAAACGCCCCTCGACGATCTGAAAGCGAATCACTCCACCCGACACGTCCTGATCCGGCAGCAGCGCGCCGGAACTGATGAAACCAGCACCCACATAAAGCTTCGTCAACGCCACGCGCGCCGCTTCGAGATCCTCGCTGGTGATCTCACGTCCCGAAAATTGCGCCACCACCTTCGCCAGTTCACGTTTGGGAAAAACAGAATTTCCGGTGAACTCAAATCGTTTCACTTTGATTTTTACCACCGGCCCGAGCGGCCCAAAGTCCAGCGGTGGCAACACCGGCACCATGTGCTCGGGTGCCAGCTTCAGTCGTGGAAGAGCAGGCTCATCGGGCGCGAGTGAAAGATCAGGCAGCAACGGCAGTTCTTCCGGCGTCAGCAACATCTCCTCCGCCGCGCCCGGGGCCACCGGCAACTCCGGTTTCAACTGTGACGGTGGTGTTTCTGCATACGCGTTTGACAACGCAATCACATGCACGAGCAACAGGCCTGTAAGCACAGCCGGAAACGAACTGGCTATGCGGCTTGATATTTTCATCGTGGAAATCGGAAGAGACACTTCTGCAGTTATCCTGACTACGTGAATGACTGTCTAGGGAAACGCTGACTGAAAAAATAGATGATTAAATCAGCGCTTTCTTAACCAGCAAAAGAAGTGCTCAGGAATATTGCTCAACTCCATTCCAATCCGGGCGTTTCTAGCCCGTGTCAGGTGGAGGTTTTTGTGTATGTCAAAAAAAGGCGAGCCTAGTTCGAAAAATCCGGATGCTTTGGATCACCCATGGATTCGAGGAACGCTATCAGGTCGAGAATTTCTTCCTCCGTGCAGGTGTTGAGCAGGCCGGGCGGCATGGGCGAAACTTTCGACAGTTCGCGCGATTTGATTTCCGATTTGTTCACGGTGGCGGTGCTCGCTGTGTCGAAGGGATTCGTCATCACCACGACCTTGTCCGCCGACTCCTGCGCGATGCGGCCTGCGACGACTTTGCCGTCATTCAGCGTGAACATGGTGTTCATGTATTGCTCGGAGACGACCTTCGAGGGCTCGGTGATGGATTCCAAAATGTCCTGACGCTTGAAGCGCGTGGCTACCGTTGTGAGATCCGGCCCGACTGCGCCGCCCTGCTCGCCGAAGCGATGACAGAGCACGCACTGCGCACCTTCAAATGCCGCCTTGCCTCGTGCGAAATCGCGGCCCTTGCCGACTTTGTCGAGAAGCGGCTGGATGTCGGCTGTCTTCCAATCCTTCACAAATTTCCGTGGCTCGGCGGCGGGTTTCGCGACGGAATTGGGTTTGTTCAGGTCACTGAGCGCGGCAAGCTCGGCGGGTGTCAGCGAAGCCCTCGCTTCCTTGAGCGCGTTGTTGATCAGATTTCCAAAGCTCGCCCCGTTGTTGAAATTGATGCCCGCATCCGTGAACCACTGCACGACGTAATCGGGATGCTTCGTCGAGCGTCCGCCGCTCCACCACGAAAGATAGTCACGGTGCAGTTCCGCGGTCCATCCGACCTTCCTGTTTCGCAGCGCGATTGCATAGGTGACCTGCTCCTCCTGAGTCGGCGCAGCCTTGAGCAGAGCGACGGTCTTCGCGACGGCATCCGGCGCATTGAGCGCGAGCAAAATCTGGCTCAGTTCGCGATTGGCGAATTCCGTCTTCGCGGGATAAAGCGGATTCACTTCGGCGATCACCTGATTTGCGACATCTCCGGACGGCACGCCCTGTCGGGCGATGGAAACTTCAATCACTCGCAGTTTGTTGAGCACCTGTTCCTCCGTGAGCTTTGCAAAAGGGTATGCGGTGAGCGCTTTGAGAATCGCCGACTGCGTGTCGGCTGCGCCGAGTCGCGCCAGCGCGAGCAGCGCGGTGAATGCGGCGTCCGGCTGTTTTTCCGAGAGCGCCTTCTCCTGCCACTCGGCGACTGGATTGCGTTCGATGGCTATGCGTGCGGCGTAGCGAATGTAGCGGTCCGGGCTTTTCAAATGCGGCCACGCGAACGCAACCGCCGCCGGATCGGGCTTCACATTGAACGTCTCCAGCTTGTGGCGCAGCTCGCGCGCTTCGCTCCCGGCGCTGTCGTGCAATTTTGCGATCGTGAGCGGCGTGGCTGGCTCCCTGCCCGTGTAGGTCACACGGTAAAGATTCGCCTGCGTGCTGCGTCCGCCCGTGGTGAAATAGAGCGCTCCGTCATTGCCGATCAGCACGTCGGTGAGATTCAGCGGCGTCCTTCCTGATTTTGCGTGGAGCGATTTTGGCGCGACGAAATTTTCCCAAGTGCCTTTGTAGCCCGCGCCATCCGGCGTGAGGTGAACGGCGATCAAGCGCCCGTAGGTCCAGTCGCAGATGTAAAATGCCTTCTGGTATTTTGCGGGAAATTTCGCACCCGTGCCGAAGACAACGCCGGTCGGGCAGCCGATGCCGATGGTCACCGAGGCCGGAAGGCTGTCCGCGTAATACTCCGGCCACTTTGCGCTGCCTTCGCGGAATCCTTGATCGCCGCCGCGCACTGAGTGGAACACGCGCACGGGCCGATACCACGGCGCGCCCCAGTCCCATTCCATGTCGCTGTCGAAGCCGAACAGCTCACCATCTGTGTTGAAAGCGATGTCGTAGTTGTTGCGCTGCCCCGCAGAGAACAGCTCGGCATTTTTCCCGTCGAGATCCATGCGCACCACGTAGCCGCCCGGCGGCCCCTTGCCCGCGCCGAAGCCGTTGCCATCCTCGATGCGCTTGAGCGCGAGGTCGTCGGCGTAGTTGCGATGCGGCGAACCCGGTGTGATATCCTTCGGCACGCCGGTGAAATTGCCATTCACCGCATAGAGCATTTTGTCCGGACCGAGCACGAGACCGTGCGCGCCGTGCTCGCCCGAGCCGCCCTGCCACTCGCGAAGGAACTCCACGTCGTCAAAACTGTCGTCGCCCTTCGTGTCCTTGCAACGATACAGCGCGAAGCCGCGACTGCCGTTGCCGCTGAGATAAAGCGCATCGCCGACGAACAGCATCCCCATCGTCTCGCTCACCGGGATGTGCAGGATTTCCTCCTTCTCCACTTTCCCGTCCTTGAGCGTCACGCGCGTGATCGGCTGACCGTGCTGCGCGCCGAGCAGCAGACGCCCCTTCGGATCCTTCGCCATGCAAATCCACGATCCATTCTTCGCCGCGCCCGCGTTTGCCCGCAGGACGTGCTCGATTTTGAAACCCGGTAGCGTGTCCAGAACCTCGCTGGGATTTTCCGTGAGCGCGCCCGCCGGTGCCGCCGGTTTCGATCCATCCGCAGGCCCATACACGGCTTTCAAAATGACCAGCTTCTGCCCTGCGGGCGCGGCGATCTCGATCTTCCCGCCCTCGCCCGCATCGCGCGAAAGTTTCTCCGCACCGATGGTGTATTCGACGTGCAATTTCTTCGGCACGCCCAGCGCCGTGTCGCCGAATTTGTCATTGCTCGCCGGAATGGAAAGTTTCCCGTCCTGCACCGCCGCAGCCACCGCCGCCGTGACATCCGTGGGATCCTTCGCTGCAAATGCAAAGTTTACGTTTGAGAAAAAGGCGAGACTCAGGACAAGCGCGGATGCTGTCCGTTGGAGCAGGGACTGGAAACGACGGATTGGATTTTTCATGGAGTTTTTAACGAATGGGCTTGCTGGGATACGGTCACGCCGCCGTCGTGTAAATGTTTCCATTGGGAGACATGCACAAAAAAACGGTCATTGATTTGCGATATCACGACTGCGCTATTTGACGTTGTCGAGGCCGATGGATCGGAGCGCATGCTTCGCCAGTCCGATTTGAAAACGCTTCCCGCCATCGCGCGTGCCCTGAAAATAAAACCAATACTCGTCGCCCTGCCGGATGATGTCGCCGTGGCTCAGCGTTCCCTTTGCAAAATCGGGATTCGTGATTTGGATCCGGCCACGATCCACAAACGGCTCGGCGAGGTTTTGCGTCGTGTAGGCTTTGTAGTATTCGCCGTTGCCGGAAAATCCGATGCAGCCGAGCAGCGTGTAAGTCGGGCCGTCCTTGAGCACGATGCTGCCCTCGCCGGTGGCTCCCGTGGCGACGGGCTTGGGTGACCAGTCCACGAGGTTTGTCGAAGTGACGTAGAAGATGCTGTCCCCGCCGGACGTGTAGAAAAGATAGTAGGTTCCATTTTCAAACCACACGAACGGATCGTTGCACTTGCCGTGAGTGATCACGGGGTTGCCGGGATTTTTTGTCCAGTGGCGAAGGTCGGTGGACGTCGCGTAGCCAATCACCACCTGCGACTTCGCGCTCTTGCCCGCGTAAAACATGTAATAGACGCCGTCCTTCAAAATCGGTTTCGCCGGTGCCTGCGGGCGCTCTTCGTCCCACTCGCCGAGCTTGCCCTTGGGAATGGAAACGCCCTGGTAAGTCCACTTCAGCCCGTCGGGCGATGTGGCGTAATCAATCCTCGGTTCACCTTTGCCGCCCTCGCCGTGATCCTGCCACGGATTCGCGCTGGTGTAATACATGTAATACGTATCGTCGGCCTTGATGACGGAAGGATCCTTCGCCCAGTCATCATCGGGATCGCAAAACACCGGCGTCTGCTCCACTTTCCACGGCGACGCGTCGGCTTCCTGTGCTCGCGCAATCAACATCGCGCCGGACAAAAGCGTGAGGCCGGTAGCAAAAGCGAGCACGTTTGCGGTGAAGATCGTATGTGGATTTATTTTCATTCCGTCTTCGGGTGGCGAGAGTGAAGGGCCTCGGTGGAACGCCTACTTTGCCAGCAGGCTCTTCATCGCTTTGCCAAAGGCATCGCCGAGGAGGTAGTAGGTCTCGCCGTTTTTGAATTCGTGATAGCCCTCCTTCGTCGGCGACTGCTCCGCCGTCCGCACGAAGCCGTGCGTCTCCACAAACTTGATCGTCCCGGCGAACTCCGGCTTTTCCGTCACCGCCTTCTGCGCTTTGCGAATCGTCGCTGCGGCTGCAGGCAGGTCTTTCGCGTCCGTGCCCCACGGGCCGGTGAACTCGCCCACCACGACCGGCAGTTTCGGCACCTTCAAATCGCGGCGCACATCGTTGATGAGATTCGTCAGGTTCTTTTCGTATTCCGGCGTTCCTTTGTCCGGGCTGCAAAAGTCATTCCAGCCATGCCACCACACGAAGCCCGTGATTTCATAGCCCTGCCCCGCGTAGCTGGGAAACTGCCCCTTCAAGTCGCCGAGCACCTTGTTCACCGTGCCAAGCATTTCCGTGTAATACTTTCCTGTCTCTCCGCCGGAACTTGGCGGGCGGAAGTCCTTGTAAAGGTCGCGCCCGCCCCAAGCCGTCTTGATGATCAGCACCTGATTGTCGAACTGCTCGCCCATCAAATGCCCGAACTGCATCTCCGGCCCGAACCACATCCGGCTCCCGAGATTCCAGCCGTAGCCAAACTCCAGACGCCCGTGGCGATTTCCAAACTCGTTCACATCCCAGACCCACACATCGTCACGGCCTTCGTTCCATTCGCCCTTCGCATTCACCCAAGTTTTGAGCAGCGGTGCCTTCGCGGGGTCTTTCAGCATCGTCGCGAGCGTGCCCGGTTTTTCCTCCTTCATCTCCGCCATGCTGGAAACGATGCCCTGCCCCTGCATGTTCGATTGTCCCGCAAGGATGAAGACTTTCACGGGCTTGCCCGTGGCGGAAAATGCGACGGTGACGAGGGACAGCCAGACTGCGAGGAAGGTGCGGGTGGTTTTCATATTGGATAATTGGTTTTGAAAAACGCGCCCATCCTGCGCGGAGCGTGGTCAAAGTAAAGAATCGCCGCGATGCGTTGCAGCAACCTGACTAGTTGCCGCTGGGTTTGATTGTGTAGCGGTGCGTTTTCGGCTGGCAGGCTGCGGTGATCTGGGTCTCCAGATCCGCGACTTGCGCGGGAAGCGCTGCGAGTTGCTTTTTGCGATTGTGGATTTGCGCCTCCCAGAGCGTCTGTCCGAGCACGTTCTTTTTGAAAATGAGGGCGAGGACTTCCTGCGCCTGTCTGGTGATGGGGCCGGCAGTCATGGCGAGATTCCAGCCTTTGGCGAGTTCCTGTTTGGTGAGTGTGGTCGCAAGCTCATCATCAATCATCACATCGTAGCGGTCGGCAGTGAGGCCGGTGATTTTGAGATCGTAGCGGTTTAAGTCGTCGAGCACGGGCGCGATTTTCAGCGCGTCCACCGCCGCCGCATCCACGGGCATTGGCAGCGATTCATCCGAGCGCTCAAATACGAGCGTGCCTTTCTCGGCCTTGATGTTTGCCACGGTGCATTTCGTGGCGTTCACGAGCTTCGCGTTTTGCGCGTCGGAAAAATCCAGTTCCACGCTGGACACGAGCGCGGGGGCGTTGAGTTGCTTCAAAAGAATCGAGGCCATGATGGTGTGGCCCACGGGGGCGGGATGAATTTCGTCGCCGCCGCCGATGTTCACTTTCGCGTTCTGCGCGTGCTCACGTTTGAGGATCGCCATGTAGGGATCGAATTGATCGAGGAACGTCAGGTTTTGCTTCGCGGCGATGTCCTTGAGTCCGTCGGCGAATTTGCGGAGCGATTGATTGCGCGGGTCGGATGCAGGATCAGCGATGAGCGGCTCCAGCGGCTGCGGGGTCACTAAAATCGGGCGCGCGCCGTTCTTTGTCAGCACCTTCGCGATTTCTTTTTGTCCCCCGACATAGGCCCGGAAGAGGTCTTCGCGAAAAGGCTCCCGGTTGCAGTCATTCATGCCGAAGTTAATCAGCACGATTGTGGGTTTGAACGTGACCACATCGCGGATGAGCACATCGTCCACCGATTCCTCGATGAGCTTCTGCTGTGCGTCGCCCTCGGCGGTAAAGAGCACCTTTTCATCCGGGAATGAGCGCATCCGCATCCAAGCCGTGTCGCCGCCCCAGCCGCGATTTGCAAAGGCGAGTTTCAGCTTCGGAAAGCGAGTGACCGCGTAGGCCTCGATATAAGTGGTGTAGAGCTTCTGCTCCGTGATGCTGTCGCCGAGAAACAAGACGCGGTCGTTATCACGCAAAGCGAACTCCGGCTTGGTCGCTGGTGCCTCCTCGCCGATTGCCGAGCCGAGTGTGAGCAAACCAACAAGGGCGGCGGCGGCAAAATGTCGGATGGAGATGAATGCTTTCATGGGTCGCGATTAGTTGGCTTTGGGTTTGATTTCAAAAGAATGGAGCGTCACGCCGCGCTGGCTGGGTGCGTTGATGCGGATGTTCTGCACGCCTTCGACCAGCTTGATTTCCACCGGCTCGGTCTTGACCCACAATCCATGGCTCATCGGAATCTTCGCGATGCGGACGGCGTTGAAAGCATCCGAGCCGATTTCGAGATATTGCCCGTCGTTGATGGCCGCTGCCTTCATTGTGATTTCGTATTTCCCGGCGGCGGGTGCATCGAGTGTGTATTCCGTCCAAGAATAGCGGAGCGCCATTGGAAAATGGATCTGCTTTCCGCCCGTCGCGCAGTCCTGCACGATGATGCTCGGGCCGCCCCACAACGTCTACCCCTCTTGCTTCACGTAGGTAGCCGCGTTCACATGAAAGACTCCATTCACCGGCTTGAGCGGTCCCGTCGGCGTGTTCGTGCTGCTGTCTTTTTTACCCGCCGGTGCACCCGCCTTGGCTGCTTCGGCACCGGGTCCCGCGTCCGCTTCCTCCGGCTTGAGCGATGCGTTCAAGTCCACCAGGCCGCCATGACGTTCGGCCACGATTTTTTGGCCGAGGGCCAAAACTGCCGCCGTCTGCTCGTGCGTAGGCAGTGCAGCGGAGAGCCAGCGCAGATGTTCCACTTGCGAAAACTGCGCCGCTCGCGAACGCGCCAGCGAGCCTTCGACAAAATCCGGGCCGCTCAACCCGTCGAGCCGCGACGCCGCCCAGCCTTTGCCGTAGCCGACGCGCCACACGCCATCCACTCCGCGCCACGCCACGCAGGCGTGCGCCGGTTGCGCCACGCCGATGGCCGGGATGCCGAACGCGTGATTGATGAACACGGCGAAGGACGAGCGCGGCCCGCATTTCCCTCCGCCTTGCAGCACCGTTTTCATGTTTGTGTAAGGCACCGGCGAGGCCCGGCGCCAGACGGAGCTGGTGAGGTCCACCATCATCTCCGTCGCGCGCAGGTCGGGGCGGAAAGTGTTCACCATCTCCCGGCCCCACGTCAGGTCTTCGTCCGACGCGCCCGAGGAAACCACCTTCGTCAAATCCCACACCCCGAGTTGGTCGAAACTCGCCGCCAGTTCCTTCTTTTGATGCGCCGTCTTGAAATACTTGTAGCGCACCAGTGCGTCAGCGGGCGTGGTCGCGCCACCGGCTCCGATGTTCACCCGTCCGGGCGGCGCGATGGCTGTGGCCGTGGCCAGTTTCAAATCAATGCCCTGCCGCGAATCCGGGTCCGCATCGTAAATCTTTTTCCAAATCGCCAGCGCATCCGCAGGCACTCTCCAGTTGTTTTCCTCGCGTGCCTTGAGTCCCGTCGGCGTCGCCGCGAGCAGACAGCCATCCATGGCCTCCGTGCTGTGCAGCAGCCATGTCAGGAATTTCTTGTTGTCCGGCGCAGCCTTCGCAAAAGCACCCAGCTCCGCCGCCCCGACCTTGGCCACAAACTGCCGCTGGCTCAGCCCGCCCACGAACGTCGGGTCGGTGAGCAGCGGCTGCATGGCGGCTTCCGAAATCTGCTTGGCATCCGCAGGCACTTTCTTCGCGAGCGATGCGGTGATGGCGGTGTTGAAAGCGGTGAAGTCGCCCGACTGGATCGCCGCGTCAATCTCCCGTGCATTCAGTTCAGCGGCCCGTGCGCTGGTGGCGAGCAGCAGCGCCGCAGCGCCGAGGACGAGCCATCGGTGGAGGTGTTTGGTGAGTGTGTTCATGGTAAAGAGTGTTGGGTTGAAAAAAGCCGTGGCGCAGTCCTTCTCTCGAAAGTCTGCGCCACGGGTGAATGATTCATTCATCGCCGGTGGAGCCACCTTTTCAGACACGGCTCCGGGCGATGTTCTTGCGGATTACTTGGAAGCCTTGGACTCCCACACCATGAGCTTGCCCGACTTCGTCACGGCGAAAAGTTTCGAGCCATTGCCTGCGAGAATAGTCACACCGGCGGCGTCGCCGATCTGCTCCCACTTCACGTCTGGCTTCGTAGGGTTGCCCGCGTAGAGCGCATCCTCCTTGGTGGCGATGAAATATTTTCCGCCCACTTCGGCCAACGCCAGCGCGCCAAGCGGCGGACGGCGATCCACGCCGTTCCATGGGATTCCATCGAGGCCGCGCCCCGCATTTTCCGCCGCCTTGCCCGCGTTGTCGCGCACCATCACGGTTGGATCGACCCCCACTTCCTTGGTGTCGCAAATCGCATACATCTTTCCGGGCGCACCCGCCATGCCCACGAGGCACCACGCGTGTCCTTGATCCTGCCACGAAGCCGCGCTGGTCGTCGCATCGCGAAGCGCGAGACGCCCTGCAGAGCGCGCATCCGTGGAGGCGAAAATCTTCCCGTCCGAAACGCCCATCGCCACGACATTGCCGCCGGGGCCGTCGCCAATCTCCTTCCAAGCCACAGGCGTCGTGGTCGGGTCGCACACCTGCAATTTCTTGGAACCCGTGATTGCAAAAAGTTTTCCCTCAGCACCCGCCATCGCGACGACACCCGGCGCTTCGCCGATTTGCTTCCAGGCTCCCGTCGCCTTGTCTTGGGCGATGGCATTGCCCGACAGCCCGGCAAAGGTCGCTGCTGCCAAAAGGGACATGGTGTTTCTGATGATGTGGGTAACTTTCATGGATAGGTAGGTGTTTGGGTTGGTGGTGAGGTGGTGTGAGTGAAGGAAAAGCGGGACACGCGCAAATCATTAGAAATCCCCCACCGGGTCACTATTTGCCCCACCGCACGAAAGGCCGCCGTCCCCTTTCGTGGTTCCTCATCGTGATTTAAACCGCCAAGTAGCCAAGCAGCGAAGGAAGCCAATCCTCATCTCTCCGCCATCCTCAGCCAGCAACACTGGGCGATGCCCGAAGGAGCCGGAGCGACTGAGCCAAACGTCAACTGCTCCACGTAATCGCCGTAGGACAGCCCGTCATCCCGCAGGATGTTGCAGTAGTTCCTGAGTTTTGGGACGAGGGTGCCGGAATTACTCATGGCCTAAACTAAAATCGCCACCCCTCGCGGCGCATCAGACCAAGAAGGCTGATGCAGGAAATACCAAGCTCACGGCAAACGTCGGGAATGAAATGCGTGCGCTTCGGATTACGCTTCTCCGCCGCCGGGGTTTCCTGAGTCACAACTATTCCGCCCCGAATTCGCGCCAATGCGATGATGTAAGCATCCGCCTCTTCGTATTCAGCCTTGGGGTCTCGCAAACCGGCGAACTGGTTCTGAATCGCCTGCGCATCGGCGAGCACTTCAGCGGTCGCAACAAAAATCCCGGCGTGGCTTTCAGTCCACGCAATCAATCCCGCTGTTCCGACCGCCCCAACTTCCTCCTTTACCAATGCTGGCGCGATGAATCGTCCGGCGACAACCAATTCCTCAACCCGATCCACAAGACCGGTGAAAACGTCCGTTGGAAAATGCCGCCCTTGCCAATCCATCAAGGAACTGGAGTCCACGGAATAAATTGTCGGGGTGAGGGGATTACTCATCGGATGACATGTCTCCTGGTCCGGTTGCTAGATGCGCCCGCAACTTGTCGAAGTGCTCGAACTTCAAATCGAGATACCGTGAAGCATCCACCGACGTGATCCGATTGGCGGACAATGCTTCGAGCACCAATTGCGCAAATGGCCTTCCCGCCCGGTTCACCGCCTTCTCCATCGGCGTGGCAAACCCGCCGCTGCGGGGCGGCAATGCCGCGACATAAGCCTGCCATTGATCGCGCCATTGGTTGTATTGCGCCCAGGTCATGAAGTCGGACTCCCGTAGTCGCGTCGCCGTAGCCAGCGGTGTTAGACGGAACTTCTTCGCGATCCGGCGGACATTCTCAATGCTCCATTCCGCCCGCTGCAAACCAAGCTGACCGATCATGTCACGCAACGCGTTCTCCGGGACAAGCGCATGGCTCGCGGCAACCTCCGCGAATCGCTCCACGTCCAACCATTCATTTCCCCTGCGCTGCTCCCGGGCGGCGGACACCTCCTCGTTGCTGGCCGCCAGCATGAGATGAACAACCTCATGGCAAAGTGTGAACGCCCTCGCCTCGGGTATTTCCTTTCCGTTGACTGCCGCCACCGGCATCGGTGTGCGCAGCAACGCCAAGCCGCGCACTTCACCAAGCGAAACTTTGGCGAACTGAAACACCAGCACTCCCATCTGCTCGACCGCCGCGCGCCATTCCCGCCACGCTTCATATTCGTTGGCCCAGCCCAGTTGCGTTGCCACATCCACACCCGTCGCTTGTCGCAAGCGCTGGCCGACTTCAATCGGTGATCCCTGCAAGTGCGCGCGCAACGAAAACTCAGGAATCGCTTCACCCAATTCGCCCATTAAATTTAATGCGTTCTCGCGTCGCGTGAGCATCTGTCGCAAAGCCAGCCTCAGTTCGGGCGACTCCTGCCCCGGCTCAACGTCAGGCAAGCGCCGATACTCCGTCGCCAACGGCGGCAGTTGCGGCGGACGCGGCATGAAGAAAACGCTGAGAGGGCGATGAAAAAAACGCGCGAGATTCTCCACCTGCCTGAGTGTTGGCTGGCGCTCCCCCGCCTCCCACGCTGCAACCCGCTCTTCATTTACTTGCAGGCGCTTCGCCACACGATCCAAGGCATAGCCGCTCTCCGCGCGTGCCCACGCGAGAAGAGACGGATTTACTGCTATGGCTTGGTTGCTCGGCATAACATATGTAATTTAATCGAAAGCTTCCGAACTTGCCAGCCCTACGGTAAATGCTTTTTGAAGGATTGATTGCCGGAGGCGGGTGGCGCGCTGGAGGTTGGCGGTCACCACCGACTCCAACTCCTCCACCACGCTGAACCGCCGCTCAACCTCCACCACAAGTCGACCGTGGCTCATTGCACTTCCTCCATGCAGGTGTCGAAGAGGATTTCTACCAATTCCTCCAAACTCTGATTCCGGAATTCGGCATCCCTGATTCTGATGCTTCGATAACCCTCTCGCGGTGCTTTTACGCCGTTCTTCTTTTTCGTAGCCTGCGGGAACTGCGTGAGGTCTCGCATCCGCGCGTTGCCGCGCCCTCCCATCAAATGGTAGTGCGTGGGTTTGAAAGTATCGCGGTCGTAGCAAATCCAAACCACGCAGCCGCCGACAATTCCGCTCAACGATTCTGCGACCGAATACGGATTCGGCGTCGTGGCTTTTGACAGTGTCTTCATCTGAATTTGCCGTGTGACTGTTCGGAAGGTCATCACAAGATCGACCCCGGCATCGTCCACTTCCGACCGCAAGACCGTCACTAACTCCGGTTCTTGGCGAAGCAGGAGAAACCGCGATACGTCGTAGATGAAGCTATGCCGCATCAGGTTCTCGATGTAGGACGAGTTTTCAGCGAGGAAGTTGGCGGTAATCACGACGTGAGTTCTCCAGTGAAGGCTTTTTGGAGGATGGAATGGTGGAGGCGGGTGGCGCGCTGGAGGTTGGAGGTCAACACCGTTTCCAATTCCTCGTGCTTGTTACCTCGCTGGGCAAGGAGGGGCGAATGTCGAATCGAACAACCGGTGGTGGCGTGGGCGGGCATTACTTCAGGCGTTTGATGTTGTTGGCGGAAAGGAGGGTGCGCATCTGGGTGATGGCGATTTCGTTCAGCTTGAGCAGGCGCTCGGGCTGGGGCAGGCCTTGGCGGATGAGGACGGAATTGAGGCTTTCGAGGTTGGTGAGGACGACGAGTTGCTCCAGCGGGGCGTGGTCGCGGATGTTGCCGTCGGCGTCGGGGTGGGCGTCGCGCCATTGCTTCGCGGTCTGGCCGAAGAGGGCGACGTTGAGCAGGTCGGCTTCGTTGGCATAGACGAGCGTTGCCTGAGCCTTGGTGATGGAAGGCGGGATGAGGGTTTCTTTGATGGCGTCGGTGTGGATGCGGTAGTTGATCTTGGCGAGCGTGCGCTGGAGGTTCCACCCGAGCTTGAGACGTTCGCTCTCGTCGTCCTTGAGCCGCTGAAATTCCTTGATGAGGTAGAGTTTGAACTCCGGGCTGAGCCACGATCCGAACTCGAAAGCGATGTCCTTGTGGGCGTAGGTGCCTCCGTAGCGCCCAGCGCTCGCGATCAGTCCTTTGGCTCCAGTCAGGTCGATCCACTTTTTGGCTGTGAGAATGAAGCTGTTCAGGCCGGCCTGTTTTCTAATCCCATCGAATTCGATGGGATTAAAACCGGGATTATTGAGCTGCTCCCAGATGCCGAGGAACTCGATGGTGTTGCGATTGCGCAGCCAATTGGAAATCAGATAGTCCGTCCGCTCGGCATCCTTGTAGCGGGCGATGTCGGTGATGCAGATGAAGTCCTGTTGGCTATGCGAGAGCACGGCAACGGCTGCTCCTTGAACCTCAATCGTGACTCGTTTGGCTTTGCTCATCATTTTGGCTGGAAGGTTGAGGCAGGTCTAAACCCATCGAATTCGCCGTAATTAAAATCCTGGTTGAACACGGATTCCCAGATGCCGAGGAACTCCACAGTATTCCTGTCGCTGTTGGCGGCGGCGTTTTTGTATTTCGCGAGGAAGCAGAGGCGAGGGATTGGCAAATTGGAAAGGCAGGAAGGTTTCATCGAGCGAGCAGGAGCTGGCGGAGCGGACGTTGAACGTGAGCGAGAAACCACGAAAGCGCGGGGAGGGCAAGGAGGGAAGCGCGCAGCGCTATTTCGGATTGCGGATTGGGGCGGGTGACGGAGAGGGCGGCTCCAAGACTTTTTAACTCACGCCTGCAATGCGGCAGATTTCGCTGGTTTTGCCGATTTGGATTTTGAACTGTGCGCCCTGCATTTGCCCGGCGAGCTGGCGGCCCATCGGCGATTGGGGAGTGATCACCAGCACGGAGCGTCCGTCGCTTTCCACCTCCACTCCGCCTGCAAGCGGGCCAATGAAGTAAAGCGTGCGCTCGCCTCCGCGTTCCAATTCGACAAGCGCGCCGACATCCACAGGCTCCTTTGCGGTGAATGCCCGCAAGGGGAGGGTTTCGTAGCGCTGTATGGCCTGCATGACTTCGGCAGCCTGCTGCGACTGGCCGCGCGCGAGATAGCCGGCTTCCAGCCCGCGCGTGTCGTATTTGTTCTCCGCTTTGTTTTGTTCGTCGGTGGCCCCGGCATGGGCTTCGCGGGCTGAGCGCGTGTAAATCTCCAGCGATGCATGGAGCGCGGCGATGATTTTCTTTTCCTGACGATGGTGTGTTTGTTCAAAACGGAGTTGAGGATGTGAGGCGCAACTGGCCGGAAAGCCAGCGGCGCAGCGGCTTCGGCACACAATGATCCAGCAGAATGCGGCTCACACTGCGACGACTCCTGCAAGCGCGTGACGCGCGGCTTCCAATACGCCAACGGCTTGTTCGCGCGTCACTCCCTCGAAGGCGTCGAGAAATTCATCCATGCTCACGCCTTCCTCCAGATTTTCAAAAAGCGCGTCCACCGGCACGCGCGTCCCGCGAAAGCAAACGCGCCCGCCGAGGCGTTGCGGGTCGCTCCACAGAAATTGATCGGTTGCTGACATTGCGGTTGGTGCCCGTTTTTCGAGTCGGCTCATCTCGCGCGTAGAATCGCAAACAATCCCATCGTGCGCAAGCTGCGGATTGGCAGCCAATGGGCGAATCGTCACTCCGCCTTGGGGTCGCGACCGAGCAGGCGGGCTAGGGCTTCGGCGGGGGCGACGGTGCCGTCGAGGATGGCTTTCACTTGCTCGATGATGGGCGTCTCAATGCCGTGGCGGACGGAGTATTCGTGGGCGCTGTAAGTCGTTGGCACGCCCTCGGCGACCATCTGCATGGACGACACGACATCCGCGAGGCGCTCGCCTTTTCCGAGGCGTTCGCCGACGGCGCGGTTGCGGCTGTGCTGGCTGAAGCACGTCACCATCAAATCGCCGACGCCGCTGAGGCCCATGAAAGTTTCGCGCTTTCCGCCGAACGCCCCGCCGAGGCGACCGAGTTCCACGAGTGCGCGGGTGATGAGCGCGGCCTTGGCGTTGTCGCCGAGTCCGAGTCCGTCGCACATTCCGGCGGCGAGGGCGTAGATGTTTTTGAGCGCGCCACCGAGTTCGATGCCGGGCACATCATCGCTCGTGTAGGCGCGAAAATACGGTGCGGAAAATGCGCGCTGGAGGCGCAAGCCGAGCGCGGCGTCCTTGCAGCCGAGCACGACGCATGTGGGGCGTTTGCGCGCGACTTCCTCCGCGTGGCTCGGGCCGCTGAGCACGGCGACGGGGTGCTCGGGAAATTGTTCTGCTACGATTTCGCTCATGCGCAGGCCGCTCCCGCGCTCGACGCCCTTCGTGCAACTCAGCATCACCGCACCTTCGCGCGGTTCCGCTGCGAAAAGACGCGCGCACACTTCGCGCACGGCTTTCGATGGTGTGACGATGAGCAGCAGGTCGCAGTCGCGCAGGTCTTCGAGTTGATCGGCGAGTCCGAGTGTGGGCGGCAGTTTTATGTCGGGCAAATAGGCGGTGTTTTCGCCGCGTGTGCGCATGTTGGCGATGTGCGCTGCGTCGTGGCCCCAGATGGTCGTGTGCAGTCCGTTGCCGTGGAGAACAAGCGCCAGAGCCGTTCCCCAGCTCCCCGCACCGATGACTCCCGCGTGTTGAAAGCTCACGCCTTCACCTCCTTCTTTTTGCCGAAGCGATTCTCAGTTCCCGCGAGCAGCCGCTGGATGTTTGCGCGGTGACGCAAAATCACGAGCACTCCCGCGAGTGTCGCGAAGCCCGCGAAAGGCCAGCCGCGCCCGCGCCCGGTGAGTTGTGCGACAATCGCAAACGCCGGCAGCACGACCGCCGCGACGATGCTTGCGAGCGAGACGTAGCGGCTGGTTTTGAAAACCAGAATCCACACGAGAAAAGTCACGCCCGTCGCCAGCGGCATCATGCACAGCAGCGCGCCGAGCGAAGTCGCCACGCCTTTGCCGCCCTTGAATCCCAGCCACACGGGAAAGCTGTGCCCGACAATGCACGCCATCGCGCTTCCGATGCTGGCCCACGCTGCATCGCCATCGAGCCGGATCGCAATCCATCCGCCGAGCCACACCGCGCCCGCGCCTTTCAGCGCATCGAGCAAAAAAACAGGCAGTCCGAATTTCCACCCGCACACGCGCCACACATTCGTCGCGCCGATGTTGCGGCTGCCGTGCTCGCGGATGTCCATGCCGCGAAGGCGCGCGGTGAGAAAGCCGAACGGAATGGAACCAAGCAGGTAGCCGGTGACGATGCTGAAAAGAAGAGCGGACACGCTTGGCGACTAGGCAGCTTTTTTTCCGCGTCTCGACGAACCCAAATCCGCCGCGGTGATCATGAGCACATCCACGACCGCGATGCCGTCGTTGCCGTAGTGGACCACGGCGGCGCGTCCGTTTTTTGAGATGGAGAGAAACTCATTGTGCGGAACGCGATACTTCCGCCCGTCCGCCAGAGAGAGCGTGAAGGGAACGAAAGGACGTGTCTGGTGCAGTTCGCGAAGTGCGGCGGCGTTCATGGCATGAGATAACCACATGGCCCGCGCTTCATCAAGCGGTGAGGTCACTTCACTTTTTCGTAAAAGCGCAGCGCCTCGATTTTGCTCCCGAATTCCTTCAGCGGATACAGTCCCTTCGCCGCACCCGCGCCGGGATCGCGCGTGAGATAATCGAAGCCTTCCTTGCCCGCGATGACGACGAAATGCGTGATACCTTCCTTCGTGCGCAACCGCACGATGACCGGGTTGAGGCGATCCAGTTGCTCATCAATGAGCCGGTAGCTCGGCAAATCCTCATACGCCTTGCGCACGACATTCCCCGTGAGTTCCGCCGCCTTTTCCCAAACGAGCCAGCCATTGCCGACGTAGCCCTCGTTTTCCGTGAGCACCTTGTTGAGTCGTCCGGGGTCCGTGTCGCAGCCGTAGCTTGCCAGCACCATCGCCGCGCTCGCCACGGCGCAACCCTCGGCGGCAAGGGTCGCGGGAGTTGCGCCGAGTTTGTCATCGCGCCATCGCTCATCGGCCTGGCGAAAAATGGGCACGTTCAGCTCAAGCCGCGTGCGTGCAAAAACTCCGCCGCTTGGCTCCAGCACGCCCTTGCGTCCCCACTCCTCCTCACGTTGCTTTGCGCGGTGCCATTGGTTGAACAGACTCCCCGTGATTGTGAGCAGGATGACGACAAACGTAATCCAAAGCGTGCGGCGTGAATTCGGGCGCGGAAGCGCGAGCGGGTCTTGTGACATAGTGAAAAGTTAGGAGCGAAAGGTGAAATAGGGAACCGCTGATTCAATCAGGCCTTGGTTTTTGAACCGCTAATTTTCACTCATCTGCGCTGATTTCCCAGAGATGTGCCTCACAATGATTAGCGGCGGTTGCGTGCGAGAGGTGCGGCGGACACAAGCGCAGCAACACCTCGAGACGCCACTGGTGGGCCCGGGGCCGCAAGGCCGATGGGCACCCCGTTCAGGAGTATGAGGCCGCAGCCGTGCGACGATGCTTTTAGTGGCGGCACCTTTCCGCAAGGAAAGTCGAGCTGACCCTGTTTGAGAGACTGACCTATCCATTTTTGCCGCTGCGGGCACTTGTGTCCACCCG
>CAIYUV010000072.1 GCA_903929475.1 uncultured Spartobacteria bacterium | reverse complement strand
GGGACTTTCAATGTGAGCGCGGCGAGCGGGGTGAATCAGGGGATGAAGGTGCTGAGGTTCAACGGTGGCGAAGGAACGGTGCGCTCGACGAACAATGGTGGAACAAGCACGGTGAGTTTCACATCGCGAATCGCGCGCAGTCCGGGTGCAACGGGAAATTTTTCGCTGATCAACGGGACGCAGGGCGCAGGTGGGACGAACAACATTACGATTGGCGGGGAATTGACTGCGCAGCTGCTGGATCGCGGTCTCTTTTACAATGGCTCCCAATATGCGGCGTATGATGCGGGCGGGTTCGTGCGAGGGCTGATTTACGGCGCGGATGCAAATGCGTTGGCGATTGCCGGCGGGCCAACGCTCGGTGTGAGCGATGCGACGAAGAACGTGCAGATCAGCGGAAACATCACGGGGCAGACGACGGCCTCGGTGAATACGATCAGCGATCCCGGCAGTTTCACTATCACGCTGGTTGGCGGACAGACGCTGAGTTTCAACGGTCTGTTGAAGTCTGGAGGAAATGCCATGACGATTTCCGGCGGGGCTGGAATCACGACGACGGAGAGCGGGAATGAGATGGTGATCCGCGCGGATGCAGCGACAGACACGCTGACGATCAGCACGCCGGTTCTCGCAAACGGGAGCAGCAGTCTCACCAAGTCCGGAGACGGCACGATGATATTTTCCGCAACCAACAGTTACACGGGCGTGACGAGCATCAACGCGGGAGTTTTGCAAATCGGTGCAGGTGGGGCATCGGGCAGCCTTGGCATCGGCAATGTGAACAACAGCGCGAGTCTGGTTTTCAACCGCAGTGACATCTTTACGGTTTCAAACTTAATTAGCGGCAACGGTTCGCTTACGAAAAACGGTGCAGGCACGCTGACTCTTACTGGTGCAAATTCTTTTAAGGGCTCGATTTCCATACTCAGCGGCGTGCTTAGTGTCGGCGCGAGCAACAATCTGGGCGATAACTCTGCGACGGACTCACTGTTCATCAATTCTACTGGCACGCTGCGTGACACAGGTGCGGCGACGAGCGGAAGAAGCGTGAACATAGTTAACGGCTCGACCATCGACGTGACGACGGCTGCCCTCCTGACCTTATCTGGTAATTTCACTACGAACGTAGCGGCAGGGGATGTGAACCTCAATAAAACCGGGCCGGGCACTTTGAATATCAATGGTGGAACGATGTTCACAGCCGGGAACACGCCGAACAGGACATTCAATGTCATGGAAGGCGTTGTGAATTTTACCAATGCCTCGGTCCACTTGTCATCGTTGCTTACCCAGAATAGTAACGCCTACATCACTTCGACGAACTCCTCGTTTGATTTCAATGACAACGGATGGGGCCACGGCTGCTTTATTCTCGGCCATGGCAACAATTTCTACAGTGCAACCATCAATGGTGGATCAATTAAAACAGACGGGGATGGGATATATCTGAACTTGGGAGGAAATACCGGCAGGTCGCTCATGACGCTTGATGGCGGCGTGACAGTGGATGCGTCGGAATTCCTCATAGCAAACAACGATAACTGCATCGGTGTGCTCAATATTCGGAATGCCGCCATCACCAATGCATTTGATATTACTCTGGGAGGTTCCAAGGCTGCCGGTTACGTGAACCAGCTCGGCGGAACCATCAATAACACAGGATCTGTCAATCTGGCATATCGCATGGGGCAGGCGAATAACTGGGGCATCTACAACCTCAGGAGCGGAATCCTGAAGACGGAAAGTATCACGTCCGGCGACGGCACTACGGGATATGCCGGGAACCGAGCATACTTCAATTTTCACGGAGGAACTTTGAGCCCGCAGGCGGACCATAACAATTTCGTCTACAGCACCCTCACTGGGGCTAATGCGGGTAGTGTAAGCGCTCCGCAAATGTTTGTTTTTTCGGAGGGAGCGGTCATTGATACAGACGGAAAGAGCATCATCATTGCTGAGAAATTGATGGCTCCTGCGGGTCAGGGTCTCGCAGATACCGCCATTGTGATCTCGGGAGCGAACCAAGGCTCAGGGTATCGAGGAGAACCGATTATCAGAATCGGTGACACCACGAACATTACGGCGTCGGTCATCGCCAATATGGTGGACGACGGCACGGGCAATGGGACGTTCAAAATCACCTCGCTCACAGTCATCAATCCCGGCGTCAACTACACTGCAGCACCCGCGCTCACGATTTACGGAGGCGATCCCACGACGCCAGCGACTCTGCCTGCCACGCTCCCGATTGCACCGAATGCCTCCGGTGGACTGACCAAAGCCGGACTTGGGACGTTGGCCCTTTCTGCCGCGAATACCTACACTGGCGTGACGACAATTTCCGGCGGCACGCTGCAAATTGGCGCTGGCGGAACGACCGGCTCCATCACCACGACGAGCAACGTGGTCAATAACGGCGTGCTGGCTTTCAATCGCACGGATAACTATGGCGGAGATTTCACGCGTGTCATTAGTGGCAACGGATCGGTAAAGGTCGCAGGGGGCGTGCTGACTCTTCCGGGCACGAACACATACACCGGTGCCACGACATTGAGCGGAGGCACCCTGAGCGTGGGAACCAACGACAATTTTGGTAATGGAGGCCCTTTGATTTTCGACGGTGGCACATTGCAGATCACAGGCACGGCATTGAACAATTTCGACAGCCACGCGCCCACGTTCAACGATGGAAAGACCGTGGGGATTGACGTCAATAATGCGGCAAACACCATCATCGTCACCCAGCCTTTGAATCAAGGCATCGGTGGTCTGACGAAACTTGGCAGTGGTAAACTCATCCTCACCGGCGGCAATACCTACACCGGGCTGACGACGGTCAGTGGAGGCACGCTCCAGATCGGCAATGGTGGCAGCGGCGCTTCGATTTCATCGAGCAGTGGAATCATCATGAGCAACAACAGCGAGTTAGTCTTCAACATCGCCGACAATACAGGCTTCTCCCAAGGCATCAGCGGTGCAGGGAGTCTATTAAAGGCAGGCGCGGGGATGCTGACTCTTTTAGGCTCCGTCAACTACGCGGGAACGACGACGGTGAACGGCGGCACGCTCTCGGTCGTGAATGCTTCGATCTCCGGCAGCGCGACTACTGTGAACAGCGGCACACTCGCCGGCGACAACAGCACGCTGGGAAATGTCATCATTAACAGCGGGGGAACCTTTACACCCGGCGGCGGCGGCATTGGTTCGTTGACGGTGAGCGGCGACCTCAATCTGAACGGCTCCTCCATTTTCAACGTGCAGTTCGACTCGACAGCGATTGCGGTGGATGGAGTCGCGCTCAACGGCAATCTGAACATCGCCAGCGGTGTGGTGTTGAACGTGAGCGACATCGGATCGAATCCGGCCAGCATCTTTGACGTAACAGCACCGATCATTACTTACAGCGGGGCGTGGAACGGTGGCACCTTCGCGGGCCTGCCCGACGACAGCTACTTTATGAGCGCAGGACAGGCCTACCAGATTTCCTACGACGGAGGCGTCGTCACCTTGACGATGCTGGCCGTCATCCCCGAGCCGGGCACGGCGGCTTCGTTCCTCGGCGGGCTTGGCCTGCTGCTCGGCGTCCGCCGCCGCAGGGCGTAAGAACGGTAAGTCTGCGGCATTTTTACAATCGTAGTTGCGAGGAAACTGCTTATTGGGGAAAGTAAGTTACGGCATTACAGTTACCACCACACCAGCTAATTATTCCATGATGATACAAAAAGCACATTGGCGTTATTCACGCGGCGTTCGTATTTGCGCGCTTCCATTCGCTGCGTTGTTTGCGGTGAGTGCGGCGGCGGCGAACATCTCGTGGACAGGTGCGACGGATGCGGTGTGGAGCACTGGTGGAGACTGGGTGGGAGGAGTTGCGCCGGCGACTGCCGATGTGGCGGTGTTTGATGTGGGCTCCGTTACGAATCTGAACACGACGCTTGGTGCGGATCGGACGATTCTGGGATTGAGGATCACGACGCCTAGCGGACTGATTACCATCGGCGGGGCGAACACGCTGACGCTGGGCGCTGGCGGGATAGACATGAGTGCGGCGTCGCAGAATTTGCTACTCAATGCGCTGGTGGCGCTGGCGGCGGACCAGTCGTGGAATGTAGCGGCGTTGCGGACGTTGACTGCGAACGGTGTGATCAGCGGGACGAACGTAAATTTGAACAAGATCGGGCTCGGGGATTTGACGCTGGCTGGCGCGAATACTTTCACGGGGACGACGACGATTGGCGGGGGAACGTTGAATGTGAATGGGAGCCTGAATGGGACGACGGGGACGGGTCTGACGTTTGCGGGGACAGGAATTTTCAACGTGGCTGAGGCGGCGGGAGTGAGTCAGGGGATGGGTGTGGTGAAATTCAACGGCGGCGATGGCGTGGTGAAGTCCACGCACGCGGGCAGCGGCACGGGGACCGTGAGATTTTCCTCGCGTGGCGGGCGTGCGACGGGAGCGACGGGTAATTTTGTGCTCAGTGGCGGGACTGCGGGCACGCCGGGCACGCCGGGGACAAACAATATTGCGATCACGGGTGAGTTGACGGGGCAGTTGTTGGACATCGGCCTTTTCTACAACGGCTCCAGCTATGCGGCGTATGACGCGGGCGGGTTCGTGCGCGGGCTGATTTACGGGACGGATGCGAATGCACTCGCAAGCATCCCCGCCGGTGCGACGATCGGGGTGGTTGATGCGACGAAGAATGTGCAGATTTCCGGAAACATCACGGCGCAGACGACGGCGTCGGTGAATACGATTCAGGATCCCGGCGCATTCAGCATCACGCTGTCGGGCGGGCAGACGCTGAGTTTCAACAGCATTCTGAAATCAGGTGGGAGCGCAGCGACAATTTCCAGTGGGACAGGAATCACGACCGCGAGCGGAAGCGAGATGGTGATTCGCACGGATGTGGCGGCTGATTCGCTCACGATCAGCACGCCAATCCTGATCAATGGAACCAACAGTCTCACCAAGTCCGGCGCAGGCACACTGATCCTTTCCGCCGCCAATACCTACGGGGGAGCGACGGGCATCAACGCGGGCATTTTGCAAATCGGCAGCGGCGGCACCGCCGGCAGTCTGGGTGCCGGGAGTGTGAGCAACAGCGGCAGCTTGGTTTTTAATCGCAGTGACGATGTGACGGTTCCCAATGTCATCAGCGGCATCGGCGCGCTTACAAAAAACGGTGCGGGAACGCTGAAGCTTGCAGGCGCGAATTCCTACACGGGCACGAATACATTGAGCGCAGGCACGCTCGCGGCGCTCGGCAGCACGGCGATTGGAACGGGCGCTGTCTTCGTAAGCGGCGGCAACCTCACGCTCCAGAGCGACGGCAGCGGAAGTGGCCTCGGCAACGGCAAGGTCGAGAGCATCAATTTTGGAAACAACGTCACGGTCACGGCCAATACTGCGTTCTCCGTGGATCGTATCACCCTCTCCGGAAACGGCATTTTCTTCAACGCGCAAAACAAAACTCTGCAACTCGGCACGCTGGGCATCGGTGCACAGACGCTGACGGTGAATAACAGCAACGGCTTTGGCTTGGAGTTCACCGGCACGACGACGATGAGTGGCGCGCCGAATTTTGCCGTGAACGGCGGGAACAATACACCCGTGGTGCAGGGACTGACTTTGTCAGGGAAGGTGACTGGTGCGTTTGGTTTTACGAAGAGCAGCGGTGGAACCTTGGTGCTTGCCAATGCGACGAATGATTTTGGATCGGCTAGCACGATCAGTGTCACGGGCGGATTATTGAGCGTGAGAACTGATGGCGCGTTGGGCGCGGCGAACAACATCATCTCGCTCAACAATGGCGGTCTTCAAGCAGATGGCACATTTACCACGGCACGCCGGATCAATAAAGTCGGCGCGAGCACGTTTGATGTGACGCAGGGGAATATCGCGGGGAGTTTGAATGTGCTGACGCTGACGACTGCTTTTAACAACGGCGCAGCGTCGGCAAATGCGCTGACAAAAAACGGCAACGGAATTTTGGAAATCAACGCAAGCAATGCGTCTTACACCGGCGCCATCACGATCAATGCGGGTGCCATTCGTGTATCCAACGCAGGCGCACTCGGTGCTGCGGCGAACAATACAACCGTGGCCAGCTTCAATGACAATAACACCGGTGGTGCGGTGCAGTTAAATGCAGTGAGTCTGGCGGAGCTTTTCAACATCAGCAGCACGGGCATTAACAGTGGCGGAGCGATTGAGAACTTTGCAGGCACCAGCGAACTGAATGGCCTGATCACTCTCGCGAATAACGCCATGATAGGCTCCACCAGCGGCACTTTGAACATCAAGGGCGGCATTGCGGCCACCACGAAAAAATTATCTTTTTCCGGGGCTGGAAATATCACGATCAGCAACACAGCCATCACGGGCACGACGAGCACACTGACGAAGATAGGAAGCGGCACTGTTGAAATTCAAAACGCAGATCCGCTCACTGGAAACATCACCGTAAATGCTGGCACATTGAAGCTGAGCGTTGCGGGGACGACAGTAGGTAATTTGACAATTACCCCTAGTGGCGTGCTGATTCTGGATAACTCGGGGACAGATACTGCGAACCGTTTATCCGGAAAGACGCTGGGGCTCTCCGGAGCAACCGTGAATTTTGTCGGCAGCGCACTTGCGGAGGCAGTCGGTATTTTGACGGTGAACGCCGGGCTCACCACGATCAATCTCAGCGGCGCGGGCGGCACGCTCAGTTTCGACAGTCTTGCCAGCCGCGCAGCAGGAGGCGCTGTAAGTATCAACAGCAGCGGCGCGTCTTCCGTCCAATTTGCGACGACCGCTCCCGCGCTGGTTCCGGCGGCTGTGGGCATCATCCCGGGCTTCTTTTTCGGAAATGACTTCGCCACTCACGGCGGAGCAGCAACTCCGATTACGGCTTATACGAGCTACATCACGGGAGACCTCGCTACTGTCGTTACCAACGAGACGGTAAAACCCACCGGCGCGCAGAGCAGCGTGAACAGCATGTTGATCAATGCCCTCAACCTCACCGCCGGTGTCGGAGTGACCATCAACCCCGGCCAGACTTTGACGCTTGATGCCGGTGAGCTGATTAACAATGGCGGCGGTAGCATCACGGGCGGCGTGCTCACCACATCCGGCAACACCGAATTGATCGCCAACTACGCGACCGATGGCTCAATTGACAGCAACATCTCTGGAACCAGCGGCGGCTTCACTAAAATCGGCGCTGGAAATCTCACGTTCGGCAGGCAAATGACCTACAGCGGTCAGACGACGATCAACCAAGGAAAATTGACGCTCGGCGTAAGTCAGGGGTTGCTGGTCAATAACCCACTCGTGGTGAATGTCGGTGCCACACTCGATCTAGGCACTGGCAGCCAGTATGTTGGCAGACTTAGCAGCACAGGAACCGTTGAGAATTCTGGTGGAATTATCACGGGCACCGGCGGGACACTCACGGTCAATCAGACGTCCACTGGAACTTTTGCTGGTTCGATTCAGGGTTCCATCAACCTAGTCAAAACTGGCGACAGAACACTCACGCTGACCAGTGCAAACACGACCACGGGAAGCGTTGCCATCATCGGCGGAATCGGCAGCCTGCGTGAGCGAAACGAAGTCGCGAATGATCTGGGTCGTGGCTTGACGCTACGTGATGGTGGCTCGCTGCTGAATGTGTCCTCCATCACAGTGAGGGGCGCCACCCTCAACTTAGACAATTCGGGATTTGTGCAGGATAACACAGCCGCAAAATTGGCGGCAGCACCTTTGGTAACGAAGGACATGGCCAATCGAATCAACGACGCCGCGCCTATCACTCTCGACAACGGCACTATTCGCTATGTTGGTCGCCTACAAACCAACTCAACGGAAACTCTCGGCCCTGTGACGGTCTCCGGCTTTTCGTCATTTACGATGCTCAGCGGTGGCAACCCGCAGGGCAGCTCGGGCGTCAACAGCGCGACCCTGACGTTGAGCAGCCTGACGCGAATGCCCGGCTCTGGGATACAGTTCAACAGGGCCAAGGGAACCAACACATCCGAGGGCCAGATTGGAAATTTCCCGCGTGTGGTGATTGCCAACGACGACACGAGTGGCCTGAGCTTTTCCAATGGCACGGTCGTCGGAATGGTCAGCTACAACGACAACGACAAATATTTTCCTGTAAGCTACGTGCCGGGCCTTGGCTTCGGAAGCATGGGGCAATCTGGATTTCCCAACAACTACATGGCGGGTGCCGACGGGAATGGATTCTCTGGGGCGAACACACTGGCAAATGCACAGCCGACAAATGATTTCAACACAGGCGCCTCACAGTTGGTAAGAGCCGGAGGGCAGACGGTGAACTCCGTTGGGATTCAGGGAAGTGGATTTGCTCCCGCCCCCAGCACTGTGCCACTCACTTTTCAGGCTCCAAATGACACGCTGACAATCGGCAGCGGCTGGCTCGCGATGTGGTTTCAGCAGACGCAGATCGGCACTGCTGCGGTCCGGGGGGCAATCACATCGGGGCAAAGTGAACTGTTTTTGTTTGGTGGATACATCACGAACTGGGGGGACACTGGGAACCTCAACACAATCCATTCGGTGATCAAAGACAATGGGGCCAGTTCCGTGAAGTTCGTCATGAACCTCGCACGTAATACCTACTTGACGGCGAACAATACTTACACCGGAGGAACAAACGTGAACGGTGAACTCGCAACGGATAATGGCGATCCATACAGAAATTTTCTTTTCCTGAATGGCGATGCCGGTTCCGTAGTCATCCCGAACGCGACGAATCCCGCAGAAGGTCTGGTGATCAATGGAGCCAATGTGACGATGGTGACCAACGAGGGGCAAATCGGCTCCAATAACATCGTGACACTCAGCGGTGGATCCACGCTCGCACTGGTGGGCAACAACACGTTTGCGGGTCTCGTTTTCAACAGCAACGCGGGCTCGGTCACTCCGACTATCACTCCGAACGGCACGCTGAAAATCACAGGAGACATCACGTCCACGCCTACGAACGCTATTGTGACGCCGAGGATAAATGGCGGTAACTTGGACCTCAACGGGAACAGTTTTCACACCATCACGGTGGGCGCGATGCCGCAGGGGGACTATGTGAACAACAGCAGCGGCGTGCTGACTCCGCAGGTCGGGCTAGATATTTCGTCGGTGATTCAAAACGGCGGATTCACGAAGGAAGGCGCGGGCATCCTGCGAATTTCGGGTGCGAATACCTACGACCGTGACACGATCATCAATGCAGGCACGCTGTTGCTTGGTTCTGCGAATGTGATTCCCGACGGCGCGGGGAAGGGGAATGTGACGCTCAATGGCACGCTGAATTTGAATGGCTTCACAGAAACGATCAACGGTTTGTCGGGCGCTGCATCGGGAGTTGTGGACAATCTGAGCGGCGGTGGGACTTACACGCTCACCATCGGCGGCAACAACGCGGGCGGTTCTTATGCAGGCGCAATCAAGAACACTGCCGGCACTGTGACTTTGACGAAGGTCGGAAGCGGCACGCAGATTCTCAGCGGCAGCAACAGCTACGCGGGACAGACGGCTGTCACGCCTATGGCGGTGATGCCAGCAAATGGATAAAGGCGAACATTTCCGTGAGCGCCGGAGCGACTCTGGCGGTGGGTGTGGGCGGTGTAGGGCACTTCTCTTCTGCCGATGTTGATACGCTGCTGAATGGCGCACACCTCGGTGCAAGTGACGGCATTTCCGGGCTTCTGAGCGGAGCGAGCATTGGCTTCGACACGACTGGATCGAATTTCATCTACGCCACGGTCATCGCGAATCTCAACGGCGGAGCGAATACGCTCGGCCTTATGAAGCTCGGTGCCGGCACGCTCGTGCTCACGGGCGCGAATACTTATTCGGGTGAGACGGTGGTGCGGGAAGGGACGCTGTCACTGGCAGGTGCGCCCACTGTGGGCGGAGCGGTGACTGTCAGCGGCGGCACGCTGTCGCTCGACTACACCACGAACAACGTGACGAAAATCGCCGATGGCGCGTTGCTGACTTTGGGCGGCGGCACGCTGGATCTCTCGGGGGGCAGTCATGTGGAGGTCGTGGGTTCGACGACGATTGCGGCGGGCGCGTCCAGCGTGACGCGGAGCAGCGGTTCGGCAGTGCTGCGCATGAATGCGCTGACCCGAAACGCTGGTGGAACCGTCAATTTTTCCGACGACAACATCGCTAGCACAAGCACGGCAAACGATGTGAGCGGGATACTCGGCGCATGGGCCACGGTGGGAGGCGTGGACTTGGCGACGAACTCGGTCGTGCTGGAGGGAGGAGGGAACAATTTCATCCGGGCCTATACGGGCTACACGGACATCGCAGCGCGCGGCGCGACTGTGCCGGGAGGACTGACGAGCAATGTGCGCATCAACAGCGCGGGCACCAGCGGCAATAATGTGCTGGGTGCGCCGACGACTGTGATCAACACGCTGATGCAAAACACGGGAACGGCCTCGACGGTAGCGCTGGCCGGCGGGACGTTGCGAGTGAACGGGATTTTGCTCAATGTCACCGGGGAAAACCTGACGGTTGGTTCAGTAGCGAACGACGGGACGGTGACAAGCGCGGCATCGTCCGGGGTGCCGGATGTGACGTTGAACAACACCAGCGCGAGCAAAGTGCTGACGATCAATGCGGTGATCGCGGACAACACCGTGGCATCCACGCTGACTAAATTTGGAGCAGGCACGGCGATCCTCGCCGGCGCGAATACTTACACGGGAAGCACTACAGTGAGCGCGGGAGTGTTGCAGGTCGGCAATGGCGGAACGACGGGCAGTCTGGGTAGTGGCGGGGTGGCGAACAACGCGAGCCTGATTTTCAATCGTGGTGATGCGCTTACGCTTTCCAATGCGATCAGCGGCAGCGGTTCGCTCTCGCAAAACGGGGCGGGCACGTTGGTGCTCGCTGCTGATAACACTTACGCAGGCGTGACGAACATCAATGCGGGCGTATTGCAAATCGGCAACGGCGGCACAGTCGGCAGCCTCGGCGCGGGTGGTGTGATCGACAACGGAAGTTTGATTTTCAACCGCAGCGACGCGCTTGCTTTTTCCAGCGTGATCAGTGGCAGCGGAGCGGTCGCGCAAAGTGGAAGCGGCACTCTCGTGCTCTCCGCCGCGAACACCTATTCTGGAACAACGACGATCAACGCAGGCACGCTGAGCATCGCCAGCAACGCCAATCTGGGCGCTGTCGCAACATCGGCTCCATTGAACATCAACGGTGGAACGCTGCTAACCTCGGCGACATTCACCATGGACAACGCGGGGAACAACAAACGCGGAATCATCATCGGCGGAGGCGGCGCGACGATTAGCAATAACTCGGCGACGCAACTGACAGTCACGGGTGTCGTCAGCGGAACGGGCAGCCTGACGAAAACCGGGATCGGCACGACGCTGCTGAGTGGTGCGAATACTTACTCAGGAGACACTATTGTTAGAAATGGTGCGCTGGTAATTTCTGGTGCGCCCACGGGGAGCGGTGCATTGACTGTCACCGGAGGCACGCTGAGGCTGGACTACACGACGAACAATGTGACGAAGATTGCAGACGGGGCGTTGCTGACCTTGGGAGGCGGCACGCTGGAAATCGCGGGAGGCAGCCATGTGGAGGTCGTGGGTTCGACGACAATTGCTACGGGCGCATCCACGGTGACGCGGAATGGCGGCACGTCGGTGCTGCGCATGAATGCGATCACGAAGAACGCAGGTGGTGTGCTCAATTTCACGGCAGGCAACATCGCGAGCACGAGCACACCGAACGATGCGAGCGGGATTTTAGGAATATGGGCGACAGTCGGCGGAACGGACTGGGCGACGAACTCGGGAGTGGCCGAGGGAGGCGGGAATAACTTCATCACCGCTTACACGGGCTACACGGACATTGCGGCGCTTGGCGCGACAGTCAACACGGCGAGCAACGTGCGCATCAACAGCGCAGGCAGCGGAGGTAATAACGTGCTGGCCGCGCCGACGACATCCATCAACACGCTCATGCAAAACGTGGGAACGGCCTCGACGCTGGCGCTTGCAGGCGGGACGTTGCGAGTGAACGGGATCGTGATCAACGCCACCGGGGAAAGCCTGACGATTGCCTCGATTGCAAACGACGGAACGTTGACGAGTGCGACGTCGTCGGGAGCGCCGGATGTGACATTGATCAACAACAGCTCGAACAAAACGCTAACGATCAACGCGCTGATTGCGGACAACACCGCGGCGTCCACGTTGACCAAGTCCGGCGGCGGCACCGTGGTGCTCGCAGGCACGAATACCTACACTGGCGGCACGACAAATGGCGCTGGAATATTGCAGATCGGCATCGGCGGCACATCCGGCAGTCTCGGTAGTGGAAATGTGAGCAACAACGGAAGTCTAATTTTCAACCGGAGCGATGCTCTCACTGTTACAGGAGTGATCAGCGGCGCAGGCACGCTCGCGCAGAACGGCTTCGGCATGCTGACACTTACCAACACCAACACCTACACTGGCACCACAACACTCAGTGCAGGCACCGTGAGTGTGGGAGCGGACGCAAATCTCGGTAACGCCAACGGTCTGATTTTCAACGGCGGCACATTGCAGATCACCGGCACGTCACTGACCTCGTATGCAGGCGGAGTCATCGGCAGCCACGCCGTCACGCTCACCGCGGGGAAGACCGTCGGCTTCGACATCGTGAATGCAGCGAACACATTCACAGTGAGTCAGAATTTGAACCAAGGCAGCGGTGGACTCACGAAATTGGGTGCAGGAAAACTCATCCTCAGCGGAACGAACACATACACTGGTCCGACGACCTTGAGCGCTGGCGTGCTCAGCGCGGGAATGGACGCAAATCTCGGAAACGCCAACACGCTGATTCTGGACGGCGGCACGTTGCAAATCACTGGCACGGCATTGACTTCATATTCGAGCGGAACACCTCTGGGCACGATTGGCTCACACTCTGTCACAGTGACTCCGAATAAGGCCCTCAGTTTCGATATCAGCGATGCAGGGAACACCTTCACCATTAATCAGCCATTGAACCATGGCACTGGTGGCCTGAGCAAACTTGGCTCCGGCACACTCGCAATCAACGGAGTAAACACCTATTCAGGTGCAACCACGGTAAATGCCGGCACACTTGCGGTGAACGGCACGCTTTCCGGCAGCGTGACAGTGAAAAGCGGGGCGGTTCTTTGCGGAAATAACGATGGCGGGGCAATAGGGGATGTGACTTTGAACAGCGGTGGAATTTTGTCTCCCGGTGTCGGTGGAACAGGAACATTGAATACAGGCACCGTAACTTTCAACCCGGGATCCACGTTCGTTTTTGAAATAGATACAAACACGCCAGCCATTGATGCACTGAACATCACCGGGGACCTGAACATTGCCAGCGGAGCAATCATGAACGCCACCAATCTGGGCTCGTTGTTGTTGGACGAGGGGGTTCAAGTCCCTGCGATTATTGATTACAGCGGCACATGGAATGGCGGCATATTTTTAGGAATGCCCGACGATAGCATTTTCATGATCGGGCAGAACGCATATCAAATCTCCTACAACGGACTGGATGGAAACGACACGGCGGTCACGCTGTCAGTTGTTCCGGAGCCAGTCACTACGGTCACGTTTCTAAGTGGGCTCGGAATGCTCATTATTCGCAGGCGCCGCAGACCCTAAGGAAACGCTGATTTAATCGCTCCGTGCTGCAGAAAAAGCGAGTCATTGGAGGGTGAGTTTGGTAGAGAGGGATGCATGAAACACCAAATGAGTTTCGCGCAGGGAGAGTATGCTGGGAAAAAGAAGGTGACGAGG
>CAIYUV010000071.1 GCA_903929475.1 uncultured Spartobacteria bacterium | reverse complement strand
TGGCCCGAGCCCGAAAGCGGAGCAAAATCTATGTCAACGTTTTGTGCGGCAGGCGGAGTGTGGAATGTCTTCACAAACTCCCATACCACCGTCCTCGCCGCGCAAAACGCCTCTATTCAATCGCGGCGTTCGGGTTAAATCAGCGTTTCCCTAGCGCGCGCCCGGATTCCCGTCCTGTGCGGCACCGAGGATTTTGCGCGCACGGTTCAGGGCGTCGTCAATGTCGGCGCAGAAATTTTCCAGTCCGATGCGGTCGGCGAGGCCGGACTCGAACAACACTTTCATCGGCTGCGGCTGGACGGCGGTGACGAGCACGGCCACGCCGTCACGGTGCATTTTTTCCCACGCGACCTCGATGGCCTTCATGCCGGTCGCATCCATCATGGGGACGTGGCGCATGCGAAGGATGATGATGCGCGGCCTGCCCGAGTGCGCGCTCAGTGCGGACTCGAGCTTTTCGGCGGCGGCGAAAAAGAGCGGGCCCTCGAAGCGGAACAGCACCACGCCATCCGGCACGTCCTTGCCGCGCACGGCGTTCGCGCCTGTCTCGGTGTCATTCTCCGGTGTGAGCAGGCGCACCTGCGTGACGCTCTCCATGCGGCGGAGAAAAAGGACGGCGGCGATGAGCAGCCCGCCGCCAACGCCGATGGTGAGGTCGAAAAGCACCGTGAGCGCGAATGCCGCAAGCAGCACCCCGAAGTCGGTGCGCGAGGCCCGCCACATCTCGCCAAACGTGTCCCACTCCCCCATTCGCAGGGCGACACCGATGAGCACGGCGGAAAGCGCCGCGAGCGGAATCATCGAGGCGTATTTTGCCCCCGCGAGCACGAAAAGCATCAGCGCCAGCGCATGCACGATGCCTGCAACCGGCGTGCGTGCGCCACTGCGGATGTTCGCCGCAGTGCGCGCTATCGCGCCGGTCACCGCGAAGCCGCCGATGAGCGGCGTCAGAAAGTTGGCGAGGCCCTGGCCGAGGAGTTCCTGATTCGAGTCGTGCCGCGTGTCCGCCATGCCGTCGGCGACGGTCGCCGAGAGCAGGCTCTCGATGCCGCCCAGCGCCGCGATCGTGAGCGCGGGCGCAAGCAACTCGCGGATGAGGGCGAGGGAGACCCTGGGAAAGTGAATACCCGGCAGGCCGGACGGGATGCCGCCGAATTTTGTCTGGATCGTCGCCACGTCCCAGCGCAGCCACGCCGCGATCACCGTCGTCGCCACGACCGCCACGAGCGAGGCGGGCACCCTTCGGGTCAGCTTCGGCCACAGAAAAAGGATTGTCAGCGCGAGTGCACCGATGGCCGCCGTGTGCCAGTTCACGGCGGTGGCGTGGCGCACGATTTCCATAAACAGCGCGGGTGTATGCCCGGTGTGCGGCAGGACAAGGCCAAGAAATTCCGGCACCTGCCCCAGAAAGATGATCACCGCGATTCCCGCAGTGAACCCGGCGACCACCGGATAAGGAATGTATTTCAGCAGCGCTCCCAGCCGGAATGCTCCCATCAGCACGAGCAGCACGCCGGCCATCATTGTCGCAAGGGCGAGACCGTCGTAGCCGTGCGCCGCCGTCACAGCCGCAAGCACGGGCACGAACGCGCCGGTCGGCCCGCCGATCTGGTGGCGCGATCCGCCGAGCAGCGAGATGAGCAGCCCGCCGACAATCGCAGTCCACAACCCCTGCCCCGGCGTGACGCCCGACGCGATGCCAAAGCCAATCGCCAGAGGCAGCGCTATGATGCCCACCGTGAGCCCAGCGCTGAGATCGTTGAAAAAAGCCGCGCGGCTGTAGCCACGCAGTAGGCGAACAAATTTTGGATAAAAGAACGGACGGGACTCGACCTTCACAAGGCACACTATGCGCATGGCAACGGCCATTACCAGCGCAGCGTGCGGAACATTTTCCGCCCCTGGCCGAGTGAATGGAGGAGAATTAATTCGGCAGTGCTGCGGTCGCGGCGTCTATGGCGTCGCGCACGGCTTGGACGTCGGTTTCGACATGGCCGTGGCGGGCTTTGTCGAAGCGGATTTCGGCGAGGGCGGTGTCGAGTTTTTTCATGGCTTCGGTGAAGGCTGGGGTGGCGCCGGGGCTGGCGGCGGTGGCGCGGAGGATGTGGATTTTTTCAAAGTCTTCGATGCCTTTGCGGAGGCGTTCGAAGCGGATGGAGCTGCGGGCGCCGGGGTAAACGAGGAAGCAATCGCCGGGGGGCCAGTTGATGTGGGCGGCGTCCTGAAGGGGGTCGGCGACCCAGGAGTCGAAGGCCCAGCGGAGGAGGCCGTCGAAGCCGCGCGCGGCGGCGTGGAGGCCCATCCATTCGGCTTCTGCGGGGGTGGAGCGGAGGAAGGTGTTGGGTTTGTCGGGGACGCAGCAGATGTAGAAGGTGGTGTGGTGGCCGGATGCTGAGCGCTTTTTGAGCGCGTCGGGGGTGAGTTGGAGGCCGTCGCGGATGGCGATGGAGAGGTCGGCAATGTCGTCGGACAGCTCGGTGGTGTAATTGGCTGCTGATGCAACTTTAAGGCCAGGAGCTTCTTGCTTCAGAAAAGCGAGCAGTTGCAGCATGACGGGCATGGGGCGTTCATCCATGGCCATGTGCGTTTTTTCGAACCATCCTTTGGCTTTGAGGTGCGCGGCGAAGTCGTGGAGGAATGGGCGGAGGTGGTTTTCGTAGGCGGGCGTGCCGGGGGCGGCGTCCACGGTGCGATAGTCGCCGGTGGCTTCGTCGAGGTAGCGGAAGCGGTTGGACCAGGGAATGAGGGAGTAGCAGTTGATTTGCGAGTCAATGCCGCAGCGGGTGCCGAGGGCGATCCATTGGTCGAAGATGGTGTAGTCGTAGCGCCAGGTGCCGTCGGGTTTTTTGATCCATTCGATCATGGATTCGTAGGGGTCGTAGGTCTGGGCGCCCCAGGGCTGATGGACGATGGAGGTGGTGAGGACTTTTTGCCCGGCGCCGGCGAGCATTTTCATGTGGGGCTCAAGGATGGCGAAGTGCTCTGGTGACCAAGGCTTTACGCGGTGGTAACGGGCGATGGCGAACGGGTTTTGCCAGAGGTCGAGGTGAAAATGCCAGTCGTGCGGCGGAGGGAGGGTGGCGTTCTGGATGTCGAGTTTGATTTCAAAGGAGAGGCGTTTGCCACCGCTGAAGGCGACGCTGATGGGGATGGTGTAGGGGCCGGGTTTGGTGTCGCGCGGCACGTCGAGGCTGATCCAGACGGGCCGCGTGGTGCCGGCGGGGAGGTCGAGGGTTTTAGCGGAATCGAGGATCTCGCCAGTAAGCGCCCCACCCTCCCCTTTTGTGTAACGGATGAAGTGGGGCTGGGCGTTTTCCGGGAATGTGCCGCCGCTTTTCGCCTCAATGCGGAGCTGGCTGACATTCGTGGTGGACCAGAGGGCTAGCTGGACGTTGACGCGCTCGCCGCGCCATGCGGTGACTGCGGTGGTGGTGCTGGTTTGCCGGAGTGCCGGGGCGACGATGTCGTTTTTCGGGAACCGGAGGTCTGTGGAGACGAACGAGCCTTGGAGTCCGAGGTTGTCGTTTGCGGTGGCGACGGGAGGTTTGTCGGGAGGTTCGTAGAAGGCGTTGGGCTCGATGGCGTTTGCCAGTGATGCGATGAGGAAGAGAGAGATCGTGGCGATGGAGGTCGGGGTGAATGGATTCATGGTGGTCTTCTTTGAGTAAGAATGGGCTGTAGGCAAGTCAGAAAGCGCAGAATGGAGTGTTCCATGTGGAACAGTCTCGGCCTTCATTTGTATTGAATTTGAGGAGGAGGCTCCCTAAGCCTAGAGTATGTTCATTTATCCGAAAAAGTATGATGTCGCCGTGATTGGGGCGGGTCATGCCGGCATAGAGGCAGCGATGGCTGCTGCCCGGCTGGGGTGCGAGACTTTGGTGATGACGCAGAATTTGGACACAATCGGGCAGATGTCTTGTAACCCGGCGATTGGCGGTCAGGCCAAGGGGCAGATCGTGCGCGAGATTGATGCGCTGGGTGGTTTTATGGGGCTAAATACGGACGCGACGTGTATTCAGTTCCGGATGTTGAACGGGCAAAAAGGCCCGAGCGTTCGTGCACCGCGCTCGCAGTGCGACAAGAAGGCGTATCAGTTCCGGGCCAAGGTGACTTTGGAGGAACAGGAGCAGATAGATATTATTCAAGGGAACGCCATACGTATATTGGTGAATGCTGACGGGGTTGAGGGTGTTGAGACGAATCTCGGGCTGCGAATTTTAGCGAAAACGGTGGTGATTACGACCGGCACCTTTATGCGAGGACTCATGCATATTGGAATGCAGAATCAAACCGGAGGACGGATGGGAGACGCAGCCTCCACATTAAGCGATTCATTGCGAGAGCTGGGATTTGAGGTTCAAAGATTCAAAACTGGAACTCCTTGCCGACTCAACGGAAGAACGATTGATTTCACTAAATGCGAGTCGCAGCCGGGAGATACACCGGTGCGCCCTTTCTCCTATTGTCCCGAGCTTTTGACCAAGAAGCCCCATCAGAACTACAATCTGAATTATTGGGAAAATGGTCAGTTCCACGTGGAACAGCGCCCTTGCTGGATTACGCACTCCAACCAGAAGACTCACGAAATCATCAAGGCCAATTTGCATCAATCGCCACTTTATGCAGGTCGGATCGAGGGTGTAGGACCGCGATATTGTCCTTCCATTGAGGATAAAGTCGTTAAGTTTGCCGACAAGACTGCACACCAAATATTTTTGGAGCCCGAGGGATGGCATAGCGAGGAATACTACGTGAACGGTGTCTCCACAAGCCTGCCCATGGAGGTGCAACTGGAGTTTATTAAAACCATCCCTGGATTGGAGAATGCCCACATGATTCGGCCGGGCTATGCAGTGGAATATGATTACTGTCCGCCAACCCAGCTTCGACATACTTTGGAAACCCGGCGCATTTCTGGGCTGTATTTTGCAGGTCAAATCAACGGAACCTCAGGCTATGAGGAAGCCGGCGCGCAAGGCCTTGTGGCTGGAGCCAACGCGGCTCGAAAGGTTCTCGGGAAATCGGAATTTGTGCTCGAACGTTCGCAGGCCTATATCGGTGTGCTCATTGATGACTTGGTGACCAAAGGCACGGACGAGCCTTATCGTATGTTTACCAGCCGCGCAGAACACCGACTCTTGCTCAGGCAGGATAACGCAGATTTGCGGCTTACGACCTTAGGCTATCAAATTGGATTGGTGGATGCGTTCCGAATTGCTAAGCTGAACGGAAAGCTGGAGTCACTGGAGCAGATTCGTCAACTGGCGGCCACTACCAACTTTGATGGTATCCGATTGAATCAATGGCTAAAACGTCCCAATAACCATCCCGATCAATTGCCAGATGAATTACGTCGTCAGTTCCACATGGAACATTGGGAAGCGATTGATATCGAATCAAAATACGCTGGTTATATTCAGCGGCAGGAAGCAAGTGTTGCAAGAAATCTTGAGGAGGAGAAAAAGATTCCTAACGACATTGATTATTGTAAAATACACAGCCTCAGCAATGAAGCGCGGCAAAAACTGATAGAGAAGCGCCCAAAAACGACTCTCGAAGCATCCCGCATCACAGGGGTTGGCCCCACAGACATTGCTCTGATTAGTGTTTATTGCAGAAAACACTAATCAGATGGATTAGCTTATCAATATCTATTGATAGTATTGAACTGAATATAGTGCGCGTGTAGTTCATTCTTTTCAATGGGTGTTTTCTGGTGAAGTCAAACGTTGGCGATGGAATGTTCCGTTTGTAGCGAGTAAGCACTTTTTAAAGGCAGATGGTGTTTACCACAGGAAAAAAACTTTTTTTTAAAAACCGGAGATTTTTCTTGCAATAAATACGAACACGTATATTTTCTTCATCGTTCTGGGGGGAACAGCGGCTCTCCGTTAGCCTATCGGCTGCGGGGAGCCGCACTTTTTTTACGTGGAAACAACGGGCCATGCGAGGGGGTGATGAATGTCGAAATACACACGCAACTTTTTGGTTCTTTAATGCTTCAAAGGTGTATCAACGGGAAAGATTGATCTTTCCTGCCAGCTACAATCACCACCATGAAAACTTTTGTCACCATTCTGAATACAATCGCGATCGCACTTTCAGGCGCCCTCGCACAAACGAACACCGAAACAAGCCGGACACAAAAATCATCGCGCGAAGCATTCTTCAAAAAACTTGATGCCAATGGAGACGGCGTCGTCACACGCGATGAATTCATGGCGTCACCCGAATTTCAAAAAAATCCGCTCAGCACCGGGGACTATTTCAATAAACTCGATACGAACGGCGACGGCGAACTGACGCTGGACGAATTCACCGCGCGCGCCGCTTCCACCTCGCCGGGGGATTATCCCAAAAAACAACCGGAAAGCATTCCGAAGTCGTCAACAGTTCGCAGACCAGAGAACTATAACGGACGTTATTACTACCTGCCGCCGACGCGCACGCAGGCCCAGAAGCAGCCGACCACAGGCAGCACCACAGCTGCCAAGCCCACGACGAGTTTAACGCCTACCCACATCAGAACGGTTGAAGTGCCGGCAGCCTCGTCGAAAGCCGCCAAAAACATCAAACCCGCACCCTCGGGTAAAGCGACAAGCCTTCAGAAAACACCAGGCCCTGCAAGTCTCACGACAACGAAGAAGGGGACAAAATCCAAGGGCAAAAACGCTCCCGGCACAGCCCCCGCGTCTTCGTAAAAAGGCGCTCCATCGCTCTCATCGAGACATGGAGAAAATCTTTCACAACGTTTTTCATACGACCGGCTTTAACCAAGCTTGAGTCCGCAGCAGAAGCGCCTCACGATCCACACACGAGCACACCAATGAAAAAACTCCTCGTCTTACTGTGTATGCTTGGCGTTCTGCTCTCCACCCCGAAAGCTGAAACAACGACCCAGCAGGATCAGCATACCGCGACAAAGAGCAGCGAATTCTTCAAGAAAATGGACACTGACGGCGACGGCACAGTCAGCCTCGAAGAATTCAAAGCCGGTCTCTCCGCGCAGAAAGATTCCGCCGCCGTCGAGGAATACTTCAACAGACTCGACACCAACGGCGACGGCAAACTCACCCTCGACGAATACACCAAGCAGATTAAGCCCGCCGCCACACCAGCCCAACACGAACAGACGCCATCAGCCCCCCTGGCGAATACACCTCAGGAAAGCGAACCGCCGAAAAGAAGCGAACCCATCCAGCATCCCCCCGTCGCGCCAGCCGCACCCACCACAAACCCGCAGACCTCGGGAATCGAAGCCTTTTTCAAAAAAATAGACATCAACGGCGACGGCACCATCAGCCTTCTCGAGTTCAAAGCCAGCCCCATGGGGCAAAACAACCCCCGCATGGCCGAGGAATATTTCAAGAAACTCGACGCCGATCACGACGGCAAAGTGACCTTCGCGGAATTCACCGCCCGCCGCTCGCAGTCCTCATCCAGTTACCACAAATCCTCTCCGCCCAAGTCGTCCACCTCGCTCGTCTCGCCGCACCTCAAAGATCCCGATTCCAGCGAAGGACGCAGGCGGAAATAATAGCAGCCGGCGATTCCAGCTTCTCGCACTCAAGTGTGTGTCAGGACGAAACGGGGATATCTTCATGATGTATTTTCCTCATCAGGGAAAATGACAAATTCGAGGACGACGCTCGCCTTTCGCCATGCGCGAACTACAACCTGACGACGCGCAATGAACTTCCTCAAACGCTGCTGGCAGAAACGCTGGCTTCGCCGCCTGACATGGACCGTGGTGACACTCACCACGCTCATCGCATCGCTGTATGCGTGGGTGAACTGGAGCGGTGCGCGACAATTGCGCAACGTGGAAGCGATGCTGAAGGCCGAGGGTGAAACGCTCGACTTCCGCGAGATGATGAACGAGCCGGTTCCCGAGGCAGAAAACTTCTGCGCGATTCCGCTGCTAAAAGACATCGCGCTCGTCGTGGACAAAGACGAGAGCAAGGGCGCACCGGGAGAAAATCGGAAACGCTTGGAGGCAATGAAACTGCCTTCCAGCGGAAAGGACGGTGTGCGTCCGCCGAAGTATGCGAATGCGGCGATGGGCAAGCACGCCGACTTCAAGGCTTGGGCAGATTTTCTGAGAAAGGACGGCTCGTTTTCGATGCCAATGGAACCCGGCGACGCTGCGCGCGATGTGCTCGCCGCGCTCTCAAAATACGATGCAATCGTGCAGGAACTCGCCGCCGGTCTCAACCGCCCAAAGGCCCAATGGACGCCTGAGTGGCAGACGCGCGACCTGCCGGAGATGCTCATCTCTCTCCACCAACCACACTATTCGAGTGTTCTGGCCGTGGCTCGGTCTCTCTCTCTTCGTGTTGACGCGGCAGCGCAAGCAGGGGATGCGGACAAGGCGCATCAGGCTGCACTAATACTGGCTCGTTTCAATCAGGCGAGCCTCAACGAGCCATGCCTCATCGGTCTGCTCGTAGGCACCTCTGGAGCAGCAATACTCCACGACGCTATTTGGGAACTCTTTGCTGCACACGCAGGCAATGCGGAGGATTTTGCTAGGCTCGAAGCCGCACTGACGGCTCTCGATTTCCGGCGCTCGGCACTGCTCGCATTCCGCAGTGAGATGGCGATGGGCGTAAATGTAGCCCTATGCATGAAACGTAAGCCCGAGAACATTCGAAAAATGACAGGAGGGCTGCAGAACGACCAGGCTGATGATGGCATTTTCAGCCATTCGCCCGAACGCGCCATCGCATCCGGCTATTTTGACGCAAGCGCCGCCGTGATCGCAGAAAACGAATTCAAATATATCATCAAACCTTTGAAGGAAAAGGGCTGGCAGGCGGCCTATCAGTCTTCGCAGGAACTGGAGAAGCTGTTGGACGATATGAAGTCATCTGTATTCACACATCGTTCCTACATCCTGCTAAAGCTAATGGCCCCAGCCCTCAACAGTTTCATCAGCCACTTTATATACACGGACGCGCTCGTGAACCAATCCATCATCGCCTGTGCGCTGGAGCGCTACCGGATTGAAAAGGGGAGCTATCCCGATTCGCTCGACGCCGTGAAGCTCGCGGACGGCAAGCCGCTCCCGCTCGATCCAATCAACGAAAAGCCGATGGGCTATCGCAAATCCGCCGATGGCAAATACACGCTGTGGAGCGTCGGTTTCGATGGCAAGGACGACGGCGGAAAGCGGACACTCAATGAAAAGAAGCCCGAGAATACGCAGTTTCACAAAGCCGATTACGTCGGCGACTGGGTGTGGGACTTTCCGGCGGAGTAGCGCAGCCCTTGTTTATCGTTGATCGCTGAACTTCCCGCGTGCGTGCGCGGAGTGTCGCGGTATAGTCCGCGATTCGATGCCAACTCAACCACTCGTAATCGCAGGCCGCAGCTTTGGTTCGCGGCTGTTGCTGGGGACGGGAAAATTTTCCTCCAACCACGCCATGGCGGCCGCACTCGCGGAAAGCGGCACCGAGATTGTCACCGTCGCGCTGCGGCGTGCGGACCTCTCAGGCAAGGGCGATCCTTTCGCCGACATTCTCGATTTTATTGATCCGAAAAAATACCTGCTGCTCCCCAACACGAGCGGCGCGATGAACGCGGAGGAGGCCGTGCGCCTGGCGCGGCTCGCACGCACGGCGGGCATCAGCGACTGGGTGAAACTCGAAATCCATCCCGACCCGCGCTACTTGCTACCGGATCCGATTGAGACGCTGAAGGCGGCGGAGGTTTTGGTGAAGGAAGGCTTCACGGTGCTGCCCTACATCAACGCCGATCCGGTGCTCGCGCGCCGCCTCGAGGACGTGGGCACCGCTGCGGTGATGCCGCTCGGCTCGCCCATCGGCAGCAATCGCGGCATCGAGACGCGTGCACAAATTGAAATCATCCTCAACCAATGCAGCGTGCCCGTCGTTGTGGATGCGGGCATCGGCGCGCCGAGCCACGCAGCGGAGGCGCTCGAAATGGGAGCGTCCGCCGTGCTTGTGAACACCGCCATCGCCATCGCGCCGGACCCCGAACGCATGGCGCGTGCGTTTCGGATGGCTGTCGAGGCTGGGCGCGAGGCGTTCGAGACCGGGCTTGCCGCGCGGGGTGTTTCCGCTAGCGCGACTTCGCCGCTCACCGCCTTTCTCCACACCGCCGCATGAACCCCAACCGCCCGTTCGCCGTCACCTTCGTTTGTTTCCTCGCGATGTTGTTCGCGCTCATTGATGCGGTGTTTTTCTTTACCGATCTCAGTGAAGTGGGCAACGCGCAATGGATGGCCGAGCACATCAACTCCGCACGTCTGCAACTCGCGCTGCATTACGTGCATTCCGGGATCACGCTGCTCGCGTGTTACTTCATTTTGAAAGCGCGCAACTGGGCGCGCTGGCTCTACGTCATCACGACAGGTGCGCGTCACGTGCTCGCGATCGCATTGCTCGCGGATGACCATTTGCGTGAAGGACTCCAGTTTCTGTGCTTCCGTGGAGCGATGGTGCCGGGCCTGCTGTTTTTTGGTTTCGCCGTGCTGTTCGCGCTGTTCCGCCGGGGCGCGAACGAATATTTCGCCGCCGCCGATCGCCCGTGGTGGGAACGCGAGAGAGAATCGTAAATCGTGCGTGCTTCGCTCGAAGATTTCATCCTCCACCTCGCCACCGAGCGCGGCCTCTCGGACAACTACCAACTCTCTACGCGCCGCACAATGGAGTCCTTCACTGCGTGGGCGGAAAAGACGCAGCAACTCAGCGACCCGCGCACCATCACGCTCGCGCATCTGCACGACTACCTCGCATTTCGCAAACGCTGCGGTCTCGCTGCTGCGAGCGTGAAACTCGAAGTCGTCGCGCTGAAAATTTTCTTCCGCTGGCTGGCGTCGCGTTCGCGCATCACGCACGATCCCGCCGAGGTGCTCCCACTCCCGCGCATTGAGCGATACCTCCCCGAGACGCTCAACGAACAGGCTGCGGAGCAACTGCTCGCTGCCGTGGACGTGAATGCTCCGCGCGGCCTGCGCGACCGCGCGATGCTCGAACTTCTTTACGCCAGCGGCCTCCGTGCGGGCGAACTCACCGGCGCGCGTCTGGAAAATCTCGATCTCGATGCGCGCGTCATTCGCGTCACCGGCAAGGGCGGCAAGACGCGCCTTGTTCCCGTCGGCACGAAGGCGTGCGAGGCCATCACCGCGTATCTGGAAAAGGAGCGCCCGCAATTCGTCAGCAAGCGCACCGGCAGCCACATCTTTCTTTCGCGCCACGGCAAATCGCTCACCACCACGCGGCTCTGGCAGATCGTGAAAGAGAGCGCGAAACGCGCAGGTATAGAAACGAGTGTGTATCCGCATTTGCTCCGCCACAGCTTCGCCACGCATCTGCTCGAAGGCGGCGCGGATCTGCGCGTCATCCAGGAAATGCTCGGCCACGCCGACATCTCGACCACGCAAATCTACACGCACGTCGAACAAAAACGCCTCAAGGAAACGCACCGGAAATTTCACCCGCGCGCGTAATTTGTCTCGGAGGGACAGTCGGCCTCGTCCGTGAACATCCGTGTCATCCGTGGTCAAAAAATCAGCGTGAATTCGTAGTCGGCAGGGCAGGGGAGTGAGCGCGCTTGAACACTGACAATCCGCAGCTACCGTTCCGCCCGTGAAAACCAGCGCAACAGCCCGGCTCCTCCGCTCCGCTGATTCGCGTCTGCGTCTCGCCGCGCTGGGAAAAAACTTTCGCATCGCCGTGCTCACTCTCACAGGTGTCGCGTTGATCGCACTGCTTTGTTCACGACTTCTCGCTCTGCTGCCGAGTCACTGGCTCACACCGCTCACGCTTCTTGCCGTGCCTGCGCTCGCGCTCGCCGTGGCGCTCGCATTTTTCCGCCGCCCCGCGCCTGCGCAGGTAGCCCGCACTGTGGATGCACGTGCCGGGAGCAAGGAACTTTTCCTCACCGCCACGCTCATCGAACAATCGCCCGGCGAATTTCGCGACATCGTGCTCGATCAAGCCGAGGAGCGCGCGGGCCAGCTCAGCGTCGCGAAGTTGATGCCCCTGCGCTGGATGCCCGGCGCGCGCGACGTGCTGCTCGCATTCGCCGCGCTCTACGCCGCCGTGCTGTGGCTGCCGCAGCTCGATCCATTTAAAATGGACGCGAAGCGGCAGGAGACGAGCAAGCAGACGGAGCGGCTCATCGAGACAAAAAAAATCACCGCATTGCGCAAAGAGGAGCTGAAGGAAAAAGGCTCCGCGCTTTCCGAGCAAGTCGAGCAGGCGCTCGCGAAACTCGACAAGACGCTCAAGGAAGTGAAGCCCGGCGAACGCGACATCAACGCGAAGAAACTCAATGAGGAGGCGCAGGATTTCAGCGAGCTGTGGAAAAAAACCACGGCCAGTCTGCCGAAGGAAGTGCTCGAAAAAGCAGCGCAGCAATTCGGCGACGCGCAGCAGCGACAGGAGATGAAGGACCTGATCAACAAATTGAAGAAAGGTGACTCCGAGGGTCTCAAGCAGGCGATGGAAAAACTCCGTCAGGAAATGCAGAAAATCGCGCAGCAGCCCGAGGGCGCGGACAAACGCGAACAGCTCGAAAAAATCGCAAAGCAACTCGGCCAGATGGCCAGCCAGATGCGCGAACAACTCGGCGACAAGGGAGTCAACGAAGCCCTCCAGCGCGCGCTGGAGCAGATGGACATGTCGAAGCTAAAAGACCTCGCGAAGGACGCGCTCGATGGCGCGAACGAATCCATGAAACTCGGCGAGGACGAACTGAAACGCCTCGGCGAAATGTTCAAGGACGCGCAAAACCTCGAGGACGCGCTGAAGAATCTCGCCGCCGCCAAGCAGCTCAATGACAAGGGACAACTCGATGGTGACAAAGCCCAGCAAGCCGGCGCGAATTCACAGCAGGACTACGAAAAACTATACAAGGATCTCCTCGCACAAATGGGGGAGGGCGGCGAAGGCGAGGGAGAGGGAGAGGGACAACAAGGGAAGGGGAAAAATGGCAAAGGCAAGGCGGGACAAAATCCCGGAACCGGCAACGGCGGCACTGTGGGAGAAGACGACACCGCGAAGTCGGATTTTAAAAAAGAAAAGGACAAGGTGCAGCTCGGCGCGGGCAAATTGCTGATGGAATGGAAGGAGGAGGGAGTTGGCGAAACCGGACAAAAAGCCAGTGACTACCAGCAAGCCGTCCGCGCCGTGAAACAAGGCGTCTCCGAAGCCATCCGCAACGAGCAAGTTCCCCCCGGCTACCACAGCGCCATCCAAAAATACTTCGACCGCCTGCCGGAGAAATCTACGAAGTGACGAAAATCACGCGCTGAGATTGCCTTTGTAGAGGCGCGCGAGTTTCGCGTCGGGGAGAGTTTCGATTCCGCGGGAGGTGATCATTTTCACGATGGGAAAAACACGTGCATGACGATCCACGCCGCCGGTGGCGGAGTCGCTTTCGGCGGCGGTGTCGAGCGCGCGGAGGGCGAGGAGCACGGCCTCGGAGGCTTTGAGTTTGCGGAGCGGGCGTTTGGCGTAGGTGTTTTCGTGATGGAGCACGGCGCGGACGGCGGGGCTGCCGCTGCCGGTGGCGCTGAAATCGGCGGCTTCGAATTGTGCGCCCATCGGGTCGTAGAAATAAACGCGTGGCACGCCTGCGGCGGCGTCGAACGTGGCGAAGATGGGAACGACCATGCCGACGCCCTGGAGGACGAGACCGAGGTTGTCGCGCAGGAGTTTTGAGAGCGCGCGGACTTTGCCTTCGAGACTCATCTCGGCGAGCTGCGTGCGGCGGAAAAAGTGGAAGCTGTGTTCGAGGACGCGCGCCATTTCCCAAGCGGTCGCGGGCACTCCGGCGATGGCCATGATGGAGTGGCGGTCAATTTCCAGCACCTTGTCCGCGCGATCATACATGATCGTGTTGCCAGCGGTGGCGCGTCGGTCGCCGGCGATGAGGACGCCGTCGGCAAATTTGAACGCGAGGATGGTGGTTGCGGTGGGAATGACGAATGCCGGATGCTGAATGTCGTATGCCGGCGCGACGCTGGCGGGAGGTTGCGGGGCGAGACCGTGGCGCTGGAGGAGTGTGGAAAAATCGGGCGCGCTCGTGTCGGCGAGCGTCGTGGGAGCGGCGGAGTATTGCATGAAAAGATTTGAGTTCAGTAAGCGCAAATTCGTCATTCGATATCCGTCATTTTCCCATCACTGCCCCGTCCGCTGGCGGTAGCGTCGCGCCTGATCGGGATCTACTTTGCGCATGCGGTCGAGGATGCTTTTGGTGTCCGGCTTTTTCACGTCGGGTGCTTTCGGCCCGTCGCCGCCGCCTTCTTTGCGCTCCCACGGCGCGGGTCCGGTTGGTTTTTGCGTCCGGTCTGGCATGGGCGAAAAATAGCGTCGGTCGCGGCGAAAGCAAGGGCGTCCACAGCAAGGCGATTGCGAAAATTTTTGTTCCGCAGATGCACCCGTCCTTGCCATGTGGCGGTGAAAGTGGAATCTAAAACGCGATGACGCCCCGTATTTTCACAATCGTCGCCGTCAGCGCACTGTCGCTGTCCGGCATTTTCACACCCCGCGCCCGCGCAGAAGACGCGGTGCAAAACGAACTCAAGGCGCTTCGCCAGCGCATCGAGCAGCAGGCGCAGAAAATTGAAATGCTTTCCGCGCAGGTCGCACGGCTCAGCGCGCAGCTCGATGGCCGCACCGCGAACGCGCCGGCGCCAGTCGCCGCTCCCGCACCGGCACCAGCACCAGCAGCCGCTGATTTCACTCCGCCATCCACTCCTCCAAAACCCGCCAACGTCCACATCGTGGTGAAGGGTGATTCGCTCGATAAAATCGCCAAGCAGCACAACACGACGGCTGTGGATTTGCAGAAAATCAACAAGATCACCGACCCCAAGAAACTCCAAATCGGCCAGCAATTGCTGCTGCCGCCCGCCGAACAGAAAGGACAGTAATTTTTATGGACGACACCAAATGGTATCTTCGCAAGGCGCACGACGGTTCCACATTTGGCCCCATCCCATTCCAGCAACTCCGCCAGTGGGCGGCGGATGCGCAGGTTTCGCCTCTGGATCGCGTCTCCACCGATGAGCGCACCTGGCTGAAAGCGCCGATGGTGCCCGAGCTGGCGATGGATTACCTTATCGAAGTCGGCCCGGATCAATTTTACGGCCCCACAACAGTCGGCGCGATTCAGGAATTCCTCGATGCCGGTGAAATCACGGCGGAATCCATCATCACCAATTGCAAGGACACCACTCAGCATCGTGTAAAAGACATTCTCACTCCCGTCGAGGCCGAGAGCGATGACGTGGGCAGCGACGCAGCCAACGCGATCAACGTGCGAAACCGCGTCCGCATCAATCTCCAGCAGCGCATCCGCGAACTCGAAGCAGCCCTGATGCAGGAACGCCGAGCCCGCGAAACCGCAGAGAGGCTCGTGCAAAAGCTGGAGGAGAGAATTGCGGAGTTCGGCGCGGAGTAGGGAAGAGCCGGAATCTTTATTCCTATTAGAAATAGGCGACGGTTTTTTTGGGTTACTAACTAAAGACGTGTTGCCAGCTCGCTGAAGATCTGGATGGCCTCTGTTTTTGTGTGAGGGCGTGTGTTGAAGTTTTTTGGGCTGGGATGAGGTGCGTCAACAAGCGGAACGCTCGTATGTCTTAGAATAACGGCTCTGGCGCTCTGAGCATTTTTACCTACCAACACAATCTCTCGAAGCCTTGGGAGGCGGTGGATTAGTTTTTGGAAATACGGCATCGCTTGATCAATATCGGATTTCCTCGCTCCACGTATTCTTTTCCCATCGCCGATATACCACGGGACGATATTCCATAGTAGAGTAATAGACCGCGGAATCCCCGCCTTCATGAGTAACTCATTCATGTTGCTCGCAGTTTGATCAGGGTTATTCCGAGATATGAATGTCGAACCAACAGCCTTGCGTCCTGGTGCCTCGAGTAAAAACAAAACCCTTGCGTTCACGCCAGCGTCACACGGGTCAAAGGAGGGAATATCATGACCGCAATCGCTCTTGACCCATTTCAAATACTCCATGAGCGGACGCATATGTGGTTGAGATAACATCGCCAGTCGGCGCTGCCTCTCATCTTCGCTCTTGAGCGCGTAGGTATCGTCAGAGGAGATCATGATCTAACAATACTTTCGTCGTCGTCGGCTTCATGGAGGAAACAATGAAGTAGGAAAGCATGAAGAGCTAGTCTCCGTAGCCATTCGGATGCGCGAGGTGCCAGGCCCAGGCGCTGGCGATGATTTTTTCCACGTCCTGAAATTGCGGCTTCCAGCCAAGTTCGGCGCGGACTTTTTCCGAGCCGGCGATGAGGCGCGGCGGGTCGCCGGGGCGGCGAGGTTTTTCAACGACGGCGATCTTCTTGCCGGTGACTTTTTCACAGGTGGCGATGATTTCGCGGACGCTCGTGCCGCCGCCGGTGCCGAGATTGTAGCGTGCGCTCCAAGGTGCGTTCAGCGCGAGCATGTGCGCCTGCGCGAGATCGAGGATGTGGATGTAGTCGCGGATGCACGTGCCGTCGGGCGTGGGATAGTCGGTGCCGAAAATCTCGACGTGTGATTTTTGCCCGAGCGCCACGCGGAGGACGTTGGGAATGAGGTGGGTCTCGATGCGGTGATCTTCGCCGAAGCGTTCGCTCGCACCGGCTGCGTTGAAGTAGCGCAGCGCCACGTAGCGCAGGTCGTGGATTTCGTCATACCAGCGCAGAATTTTTTCAAACATCAGCTTCGATTCGCCGTAGGGATTGATGGGTTGCTGCGGCTGCGTTTCATCAATCGGCACGCGATCCGGCACACCAAACGTCGCGCAGGTGCTCGAAAAAACGAACCGCTTGCAGCCCACGGCCACCATCGCATCGAGCAGATTGATTCCACCGCTGACGTTGTTGCGAAAATACTTCGAGGGATTCGTCATGGACTCGCCGACGAGGGCATTCGCGGCGAAGTGCATCACAGCATCGGGGCGCGCTTTTTCCATCGCATCCTCGATGTCGCAGCGCTGCTGGAGGTCGCCGACGATGAGCGTTGCGCGCGGGTCCACGGCGTAGCGATGTCCCTCGGTGAGGTTGTCAAAAACGGTGACCGTGTGCCCGGCGTCGAGGAGTTGCTCGACGCACACACTGCCGATGTAGCCGGCACCGCCGGTGACGAAAACTTTCATGGATGCGGGGCATTTAAGCGCGCAGCTACGGAGTGGAAAGCGCGAAAACCCGCTTCTCCACTACGCCGCAGTCACGCGACGCACTTTCTCGACGACCTGCGGCACCAGTTCCAGCGCGCGAGCGACTTCGGCGTGCGTGTTGAAGCGTCCGAAGGAAAAACGCAGGCTGCCGCGTGCGCGCGTGTCGTCAAAGCCCATCGCGCGCAGGACGTGCGAGGGCTCGTGCTGGCCCGTCGTGCAGGCAGAACCTGCGGAGCAACAGAGGCCCTGTTGATCGAGCAGCATCAGCATTGCCTCACTCTCGGTGCCGGAAAATGCGAGGCTCGTCGTGTTGGGCAGACGATTTATGCGGTCGCCGTTCACCTGCGCGCCGGGCACTTTTGCGAGGATGGCGTTTTCAAATTCATCACGCATCGCCCGCACTTCCGTGGCTTCGTGCGCGATGTTTTGCGCGGCGATTTCGCACGCCTTGCCGAGCGCCACGATGCTCGCGACGTTTTGCGTGCCGGCGCGTTTGCCGTTTTCCTGACCGCCGCCGGTGACGAATGGGAAAAATTTCGTGCGACGGTTCACGTAGAGCACGCCGACGCCTTTTGGCGCATGGAGTTTGTGTCCGCTCAGCGAGAGGAAATTCACCTTCATCGCATCGAGCTTCACCGGCAGCTTTCCGATGGTCTGCACTGCGTCGGTATGAAAAACAGCGCCTTTCGCCCGCACGATTTCCGATATTTTCTCGATGGGAAAAGTCACGCCGGTTTCGTTGTTCGCCCACATGATCGAGACGAGCGCTGTTTCGTCCGTAACAGCGCGCTCCAGTTCGCCGAGGTCAATCTGACCCTCGCTGTTCACGCCGAGCCACGTCACTGCGTAGCCACGTTTTGCGAGTCCCTCGCACGTTTTCAACGTCGCGCTGTGCTCGACTCGCGTCGTTACGATGTGCTGGCGGTCGCGATCCATTTGCAGCGCGGAATGAATCGCCGTGTTCGAGCTTTCCGTCCCGCAGCTCGTGAACAAAATCTCGCCCGGCTCGCAGCCGAGCAGTCCCGCGACCCGCGCCCGCGCGATCTCGAGCGCATCATTTACGCGCTGTCCGAAACGGTAGCCGCTCGAAGGATTGCCGTAGTTTTCCGTGAGGAAGGGCAGCATCTCCTCCACGACCGTCGGATCGATCTGTGTGGTCGCGTTGTTATCGAGATAGATGATGTCGTTGCCCATGGCGAAGGGCGCGGACGTTAGCAGCAGCCGCCCGCTGCGCAAGACGCGGCACACCGCTTGCCAAGCGCCCGCTTCGCGTCTAGCAATCCGCCCATGGCAAACGAACCCAAACCCAAACAACAGCAACTTCAGGTCAAGTATGAGGACATGACCGCGCGCTATGCGAATCAGGTCGTGCTCACAACAGGGCAGGAGGAAGTGTTCCTCGATTTTTCCAGCGGCATCATCCCCGACCAAGGATCGGGCGTGAGCGTGCTTCCCGTTCACACGCGCATCGCGATGACCGCCGGCGGAGTGCGCCGTCTTTACCAGACGCTCGGTCAGCTTTTCGCAAAACAAGAGCAGGCCGCGGCTGCCAAGACAGAGGCGAAAAAGTAGTCGCGCCCGTGAAAACGCGGGCTGATTTTTACCTCGGCAAATGAACAGCCCCGCCTCGCAAACCTCATCAGCACAAGCAGGGAAGCCCGCCGCTCCGACGTCTCCGGGTCTTCCCGACGGGCCGCGTGTGCAGGAGCAACTCGCCGCGCTCACCGAATCCGGCGAGCTACGCCCGCTGCTCGAATTTCTCCGTGCGATGCTGAATGCGCGTGCGCTCGCAATTTTTCCGGGCTCTGAAAATGCGGGTGCGGTGAGTGTCGTCGTCACCACACGCGGCATCCTCGCCACGGCACTCGCGCCAATCGGTGAGCGGCTGGCGAATACGAGCGCCGCTGTCGTGGAACCCGCGCCATCGCTCGGCGATGAGGGTTACACGCTCGCAGTGCCTGTGCGGCGCGACGAGCATCCGCTGTGGGTGCTCATTGCCCAGCTTGTCGTTCCGAACGCGCGCGATTTGCAGGCGTTCCTCGTCATCCTGCAAACGGTCGCCGGCTATCTGCTCTATCGCGAGCAAAGGCTCGTCACCGCAGACATCCACTGGGTGCTAGCGCGCACGAGCGGGTTGCTCGATATTTTCCGCCGCGCGGGAATGGAGGAGGATTTTGAAAAAGCCGCGCGTATCGCAGTGGATGCGTTGCGCGACTATCTCGGCTGCTCCCGCGTCGTTTATGGCACACGAACGCGCGACGGTGTGCGGCTCCGCGCGATGAGCGGCGTCGCAAAGCTCGATACGAAAAGCACCGCGCACCAGCCCATCGAAGCCGCATTGCGCGAGGCGATGCTTGCTGGAGCGCGCGTGAATTTTCCCGAAAACAAATCTGCCATCGCACACGAGTTACTCGCGCAGCAGACGAAATCCGTGCGCATCACCTCGCTGCCCGTGCGAGAAAATCGCACTGCAGTCCTTTGTGAATGGAGCGGGGAACCCGACCCTCGCACGCCCGCATTGCTCGATGCCGCGCTGCCGTTCGTCGCGCCGCTCTTCGAGCTGCTGGAGCGCGCAAAGCCAAACCCGCTCACGTTCTTTTTCCGCCGCACGTGGAAGCGCGCCACGACGAACCGCCGACGCGCAATCATCACCGCCGGCATCGCACTCTTCGCTCTGCTCGCATTTCCATTTCACTACTCGATCAAGTGCGACTGCCGCCTCGTGCCGAAGACGAAGCGCGTCATCGCGGCACCGTTTGATGGACAGCTCGGGCGCACGCGCGTCCAGCCCGGCGACCGCGTGGCCGAAGGGGATTCACTCGTCGCGCTCGACAGTCGCGAATTGAAACTCAAAGAGGCCGAGCTGACCGCAGCGCGCGATCAGGCGCTAAAAAAACGCGACCGTGCGATGAGTGCGCCCGACGGCGCGGATTTCGCCGCCGCACAGGTCGCCGCGTTTGAAGCCGAGGGCACGGGTCAAGAGCTGGCGCTCGTGAAGCGCAAAATCGAAATGCTCGAAGTGCGCGCTCCGTTGGCGGGCGTCGTCGTGAGCGGCGATCTCCGTCGCGCCGAAGGACAGCCGGTGCGGCAGGGACAAGTGCTGTTTGAAATTGCGCCTCTCGAAGTGATGCTCGTCGAAATTGACGTGCCCGACCGCGAAGTCAGTCGTGTGCGCGCCGCGATGCCGGTCACATTCCGCCTCGAAGCACACAGCGGCTGGAACGGCGAGAGCCGCTTGGAAAAAGTCTATCCGCAGAGCGAACAGCGCGATGGCAAAAACGTTTTCGTCGCTGAGGCAACCGTCGGCACAGCGCCGGAACTGCGCCCCGGCATGAGAGGCCGCGCGACCATCGAAGGCGACCGCCGTCCGCTCGCTTGGATCATCGGTCATCGTTTCATCGAATGGGTGCAGACGACGCTATGGTGGTAGTCGGATGAACTTTTCCATCCGCGAACTTGAATCGCTGAGGCCGCGCTTGCGCGACGGGTTGAGTTTTTCCGTGCAGGAACAAGGAGGGGAGCGCGTGTGTGTGCTTGAGGACATGGCTTCGTCGCGATTTTTTCGCGTCGGCTTTGGCGAATACCGTTTCTTCCGCTCGCTCGACGGAACGCAGACGGTTGCGGCGATCCTTGCGCGGCTGGCGCGCGATGGAGGGGGCGACAGCTACACGGAGCACGAGGCTTTGCAGATGCTGCGATGGCTGAAGGATAATCATCTCCTCGCCGTCGAGAGTGACCGCACGACAAGCGATGCCGAGCACAAGCAACGCGCGTGGCAGAGCGCGGCGACGTGGCTGAATCCACTCACAGTGCGCGTGCCGCTCGCCAGGCCGGATCGTTTGTTTGCGTGGCTCGCCACGAAATTGCGACTGCTGCTCGGCTGGACGGGTTTTTTGATCTGGCTTTGCGTGGTGATGGCGGGCGCGGCGCACGTGGCGGTGGACTGGCAGCGATTCCAGCATGGCTTCGACGGGATTCTTGCGAGCGACAACTGGCTTTGGCTGCTGCTCATCTGGGCGGGGCTGAAAATCGTCCATGAATGTGGACACGGAATTTTCTGCCGGCATTTCGGTGCGCGTGTGCGCGAGGTGGGTTTGATTTTCATCATGCTCATGCCGATGGGCTACGTGGATGCGACGGCGAGCCTCGGCCTCGCGTCGCGCTGGCGTCGCATCGTGGTGGCGTGCGCGGGCGTGTATGTGGAGTTGTTTCTCGCGGCACTCGCGGCGCTGTGGTGGAGTGGCACGCCGGACGGGCCGGCGGCGACGCTGCTGCACAACACGATCGTGATGGGCTCGGTGGTGACGCTTTTTTTCAACGCAAACCCGCTGATGCGATTCGACGGCTACTACGTGATGAGCGATTTGCTCGGCATCCCGAATCTCGCGACGCGCGGGCGGGGGTGGTTCATGCGCGCGTGCGGCTGGCTGTTGCTTGGCGCAAAAAAAATGAAACCCGAGCGGCCGCACACGCATCGTGAATGGCTCGTCGCCGGCTACGGTGCGGCGGCGTGGGCCTGGCAGATCCTTGTGTTTGCGGGGATTTTGATGGGCGCGAGCGTGCTGTTGCGCGGGGGCGGGCTGGTGTTTGCCGTGCTCGCGGGCGTGATGTGGATCGGCGTTCCGCTTTTCGGATTTGTGCGGCAAATGGCGGATTCGTTGCGTGGCGGCGGCGGGCGTCTGCCTGCGGTGGGAGTGCGTCTGGCGCTGGCGCTGGCGTTCGTGGGGGCGGTGTTGTTTGTGCCGTATCACAAGACGGTGGTCGCGCCGGGCGTGGTTGAATTTGGAGACACTCATGTGCTGCGCGCGGACTGCCCCGGTTTTGTGGAAAAGATTCACGCACGCGATGGCGATGTGGTTGCCGCCGGAGCGTTGCTTGTTGAATTGCGCAATGACGAAGCCGCAGCCGATCTTGCGAAGGCACGGCGCGATTTGGATGCACAGTCGCAGCGAGCGCGACTGGCCTACACGCGCGGCGACGTGGCTTCGTATCAAGCGGAGCAGGCGCGGGTGGAATCGGCGCGCAAGACGATGCACGAGATGGAGGCCTTTCTCGCGACGCTGCAAATCCGCGCGCCCATCGCGGGGCGGGTTTCGTCACGGCTGCTGTCGCAAAAAGCGGGGGCGTTTATCGGTCGCGGAGAGGAAGTGCTAAGCATCGGCGAGAGCGAAGGACGCGAAGTGAAGCTGGCCGTGGGGCAGGATGCGGAGCCGCATTTTCGCGCAGCAGGAAAAGGTGCGGTGCGAGTGCGCGTGGCCGGGCGTGGTAAAATTTTCGATGCGATACTCGACCGCCTTGACGACAGCGCAACACGGACGCTGCCGCACGCCGCACTCACCGCGCTGGCGGATGGTCCGCTGCCCGTGCGGCGCTCGGAAGATGAGCATGGGCACTACGAACTCGCCGAGCCGCAATTCATCGCGACGGTGAAACTGGGCGCGGCGGTGGAACTGGCGGATGGCGAACTGGCCCGCGTAAAATTCCGCAGCCCGCTCGGTGTGAATTTATTTTCCGAGTTGCGCGCTTCGTTCGCGAGGTGGGCGAAAAAATACGGAGCACAGGGATGACAGAAAAAGCCAACCGCCACTGCCGGCGCGGGGTGCCGACGGTGGCGGTTGCTTCTTGCGGGAAGTGTCTAAATTTTACAGCCCTGCGCCGGGCGAAAGCGTCTCGCGCTTTTCCGCGTCCCGGTAGATCGCGTCCTTGTAGGTCGCGCCGCTCGGGATCATCGGCAGCACGTGCTCGGAATATGGCACCATCACTTCGAGCACGCATGCGGTCTTTTGCGCGAGGAACCATTTCAGCGCGGCATCGAGGTCTTTCTTGTGCGACACGCGCTTGCTCGGGATGTCGAAGCCCTCGCAGATTTTTTGGAAGTCGGGGTAGATCGTGTTCATGTCCGGCACCTCGTGTTTCTCGTCTTTAAAGACGCCGAGGAATGTGTGGCCGCGGTTCGATTTAAAGAACCGATCTTCCCATTGCACCACCATGCCGAGGTGAAGATTGTTCAAGACGAGCGCCTTTGCGGCGATGCCCTCGACGCGCGCGCAGGCGAGTTCCTGGATGTTCATCACGAACGAACCGTCGCCATCAATATCAATGACCTCTTTGTCGGGCCGCGCCATTTTCGCGCCCAGCGCGCTCGGGTAGCCGTAGCCCATCGAGCCGAGGCCGAGGCTGCTGATGAGCGTGCGCGGCTTGTCGAAATTGTAGAACTGCGCCGCCCACATCTGATGCTGGCCCACGCCCGTCGTGATGATCGCCTCGCCCTTCGTGAGTTTGTAGAGTTGCTCGATGACATACTGCGGCTGGATCGCGACCTCCGTGTCCTCGTAGTAAAAAGGAAACGCCTTCTTCCAAGCTGCGATTTGCGCGCGCCACGGTGCGTAAAGCGAGTATGCGTGTTTCTTCACGCGCTCGTAACCCGCAGTGGCGAGCATCTTGTTTGCGCGCGTCAGCGCATCGCGCACATCGCCGAGCATCGGGAGTTTCACGATCTTGTTCTTGTTGATCTCGGAGTTGTCTATTTCGAGATGCACGATTGTCCCGTGCTCGCAGAACGCCTCGAGCTTGCCAGTCACGCGGTCGTCGAAACGCACGCCAAACGCCAGCAGCAGATCCGCCTCGTTCACCGCGTTGTTCGCGTAAACGGTGCCGTGCATCCCCAGCCACTTGAGCGAAAGCGGATGCGTCTCCGGGAAACAACCCACGCCCATCAGCGTCGTCGCCACCGGGATCTGCGCGCGCTCGGCAAACTCCAGCAACTCCGCGTGCGCCTCGCCGCTGATGATGCCGCCGCCCACATAAAGCATCGGCTTTTTTGCACCGCGAATCAGCCCGATCAATTCATTCAACTCCGCGTCGCCCACGCGCACGTCCGGGTTGTAGCCGCGCAATTTGATCTCCTTCGGCCAGACGGGCTGCGTCTTGCCCATCTGGATGTTCTTCGGAATATCAATCAGCACCGGCCCCGGACGCCCCGTCTGCGCGATATAAAAAGCCTCCTTCACCACGCGCGGGATGTCGTTGATGTCCATCACGAGGTAATTGTGCTTCACAATCGGCGCCGTCACCCCGAACACATCCGTCTCCTGAAAAGCCCCCTTGCCCATGAACGCCTGCGGCACCTGCCCCGTGATCGCCACCAGCGGCGTGCTGTCGAGAAACGCATCCGCAATTCCCGTCACCAGATTCGTCGCCCCCGGCCCGCTCGTCGCCATCACCACGCCCGCGCGCCCCGTTGCCCGCGCATAGCCCTCGGCGGCGAACACCCCGCCCTGCTCGTGGCGCGGCAGAATCGTGCGGATCTTTTTCGAGCGCGTGAGCGCCTGATGCATCGCCATGCTCGCACCGCCGGGATACGCGAAAATGGTCGTCACGCCCTCGCGCTCCAGCGCCTCCACGAGGATGTCCGCCCCCGTCATGACCTTGCCGAGTTCGTTGTGCTGCGCGGCAGGCGCGGCGGCTTTCTTGGCGGATTTGGATGTGGTTTTCTTGCTCATAGACTTGTGGAAAAGGCCGCGCAACCTAGCGGACACATCCCCCGCCGACAAGCACGGCTTTCGCTAAAGTGACGTGTCGTCCCGACGCTTGCACGGCTTGAGTGTTTGCGGTGCCGTGGGCAGCCGTTGCAGCGATGTGGGCAATATGTCCCGGAGGGACAGGCCGAGATTAGGGAACCGCTGAATAAATCGAAGGGGTGCTCTTGAGCCGCTAATCAGCGCGGATTAGCGGTTCAAAAACCAAGACCTGATTAAATCTGCGTTTCCTTAGATAGGCTGGAATGGAGACGCTCTAGGGCTTATCGCGCCTGCGTTGCCGTCTCTGCACGATGGGGTGGATATCTCTCTGGCACTATTTCCATTTCAGCGTTTTCCTAGGTGTTATTGGTTCATTTTGTTTCGTTAGGAAGTGTTCGGAGGCCCTTTTTGGCTCCCAAAAATGACTGCCGGAGCCTCCGGTGCTCTTTTTTAGCCACCAAAAATGACCAACGAAGCCTTCGGTGGCTTTTTTTTGCTCCCAAAAAGGGCTGCCGAAGCCTTCGGAACTCATTTTTTGCTCCGAAAAATAACAGCCGAAGCCTCCGGCACTGGTTTTTTGAGGCGAAAAATGACCACCGAAGGCTCCGGTGCTCATTTTTAGCCACCAAAAATAACAAACGAACTCTCCGGCACCCATTTTTTGCTCCCAAAAACACCTGCGGAACACGCCGGAACCGTTCTTTTTCATCCCCAACCAAGCGCCGAATGCTCTACTCTCTTTTTCCTCCGCGCGGGAAGTAGGGACCGTCTGACTATTAGCGGAGCGCCGGGCTTTATCTGCGGAAGATGTCGGTGCTGCCGGGGCTGCGTTCTTTCCAGAGCCAGATGCCGCCGCGCATTCCGAGTTCGTTGGAGACGAGTTGGACGTCGGCGGGGAGTTGGAATTGGATGCAGCGGGCGTTGCCGCCGCCGATGTAGAGGCGGGTGAAGTTGGTGAGGATGCGGAGGGTTTCGATGGCTTTTTGGACGCGGCGGTTCCAGCGGCGTTTGCCAACTTCTTCGAGGGCGGCGTTGCCGAGTTGTTCTTCGTAGGTCTGGCCTTTGCGGAAGGGGTGGTGGGAGAGTTCGAGGTGGGCGGAGAGGCGTCCGTCTTCGGCGAGGCTGGAGCCGAAGCCGGTGCCGAGGGTGATGACCATTTCGACGCCCCTGCCGGAGATGGCGCCGAGGCCCTGGATGTCGGCGTCGTTGAGGATGCGGACGGGTTTGCGGAGTTTGCGGGTGAGGGCGAGGTCGAGATCAAAGCCGAACCATGCGCGCTGGCCGAGGTTGTGGGCGGTGAGGATTTTGCCGCGGCGGACGAGGCCGGGGAAGCCGACGGAGACGCGGTCGTAGCCGGTGAGTGGGGCGGTGAGTTTTGCGAGGGTGGCGACCATTTTCGCAGGGCCGCACTTGGGCGGGGTGGGGATGCGGAGGCGCTCGGTGATCATTTTTCCTTTGGCGTCGAGGAGGGAGGCTTTGAGGCCGGTGCCGCCGATGTCTATGGCGAGGGTGACGGGGCCGGGTGCGGCGGTTTTTTTGGAAGGTGTGTTCATGGGTGCGATGGGATACCTGTCTGCTGCGGGAAGCGAGGCGTTTCTGCGCTGCGGGTGATGCGAGATGTTTTCAAGCAAGTTGCGGCGATGGGATTTCTGGCGTAGAAAACGCTCCGATTATCCACCCAAACATATGAAAATGCGGATCGTTGCCTTTTTCCTCGCCATCGTGTTCCCGCTTCGCGCTGCGACTCCGAGCAAGCCGATCCTTTACGTCACGCAGATGCCGATCCCGGACGAGGTGCTCACGCATGACATCACGCAGACGAAGATGAACATCACCACCACGATGCAGAGTCCGCTGGCGGACCCGGCGCACGCGGGGCGCGGCGGGGCGCTGTGGATTCGCTATGCGGATGGTTCGCGCAGGAATCTCACGGCAGCAGCGGGCTTCGGCGGTGCGGTGGATGCGAATGGAAATGCGACAGGCTTTCAGGGCGCGAACAGCATTTCGGTGCATCACCCGACGATGCACTGGAGCGGGACGAAGGCGATTTTCTCGATGGTGGTGGGCGCGCCGACGAGCGCGACGGATACGACGGTTTTCCACTGGCAGCTCTACGAAATCACGAACTTCGCGCAGGGGCAGACGCCGGTGATCGCGGCGGTCGCCGGGCAGCTCGCGAACTACAACAACCTCGCCGCGTGCTACGACACGCAGGATCGCATCATCTTTGTCTCCGACGCGCCGCACGGCTTGCAGTCGCACCTTTATCCGCAGCTCGACGAGTATATGAATGTGCCCACGAACTCGGGCCTGTGGCGTCTCGACCGCGCGAACAGCAACCAGATCAAGCAGATCATCCACGCGCCGTCGGGTGCGTTCTCGCCGTTCCTCGACAGCGCGGGCCGCGTGCTTTTTGTGCAATGGGATCATCTTTCGCGCGACGTAAGCGCGACCTACGATCGTGCGCCGAATACGGCCATCGGCGAAAACTGGACGCAGATGTTCAATGGCGACGGCACCTTCGCGGACGAGACGGCGGGCGCAAGTTTCACGCACGGCACGGCGGCGAACTACGCGACGTTCAACACGATTCCGGAGCCGAGAAATTTCGACATCACGGCGCTGAATGCACTCGTGAATGTGCAGGGGAATTCGATCAATCAGTTCTTCCCGTGGGAATGTCGCGAGGACGGGGCGAGCCATGAAATCATCAACCACGTCGGGCGGCATGAGTTCGGCGGATCGAGTTTGAAGAAAAGTTTCACGGACGATACGAATCTCATTAATCCGACCTTTACGAACCCCGTCGTCCTCTCGACGATGCACCTCATCGAGTCGCCGACATCGCCGGGAATTTTTTACGGCGTGAACACGCAGGAACTCGGCCTGCACTCGGCAGGGACGCTCGTGCGGTTCAACGGTGCGACGACGACGAACCCCGGCTCGATGGCTATCGCTCTCGTGACGCCAAATGTGAATGTGCCGAACCCCGCGCTGGGCCAGACGCCGCTCACGAATCCCGTGGATGTTTTCCGAAATCCGCTGCCGCTCAGCGATGGCAACCTGCTCGCCGTCCACGCCGCCGTGAAGCAATACGACTCGAACAACGGTGCCGACGCGCAGCACCCGCTTTCGCGCTACGATTTCAAACTCAAAATGCTCACCGGCACGGCTCCTAACATGGCGCCGGACAATAGCGTCACGCTCACGACCGAACCGAACGTGAGCCTCAGCTACTATGCGAACGGCACGCTCATCACATACTCCAGCGCGCCGCTGTGGGAACTCGATCCCGTGGAAGTCACCGCTCCTTTCAAGCCCGCGCAGCTCACGACCAGCATCGCAAGTGTCGAGCAGACCGTGTTCGACGAGGAGGGTGTCCACGCGCCGACGTTTCAAAATTACCTGCGCACGCACAACCTTGCCGTCGCCGTGAATCGCAACTCCACGCGGCGCGACGCGGCGGACAAGCAGCAGCCGTTCAACCTCAAGGTCGCGACCTCGACCACGCAGACGCTCGGTGCAGCTGGAAAAATCTACGACATCGGATGGCTGCAAATCATGCAGGCGGATGCAATCCGCGGCTTCACACTGAGTGCGAATGCAAATGCGTCGCCGCAGCCGGGGCGCCGGAACATGCCTGTGCCGTTGCACGACACACTCAGCGAAATGCCGGCGGTGAGCGGCGCGCCCAGTGGTGCTGTGCAACTTGCAAGCGACGGTTCGTGGGCCGCGATGCTGCCCGCAGGACGCGCGCTCACATGGCACCTGCTCGACGGCGCAGGCACGAAGAGCCAGGTGAAGGAACGCTATTGGGTGACTTTCGCACCTGGCGAAGTGCGAACGTGTGCAGTGTGCCATGGTGTGAACACGCAGGATCAGGCGGGCAATTCCGGCGCGCCGACGAACAAGCCGCTCGCGCTTCGCGCGCTGCTGCAATTTTGGAAAGGCAACAATCCGCCCGGCTCCGTGCAGCATGCCGCGCCCGCGTCGTCGGTGTTAAAAAATTCGGGCACTGCGACGCTCAGCGTGACGCGCAGTGGCGGCAGCACCGGGCCTGTGAACGTGGATTTCACGACGGCAAACGGCACCGCGCTCGCGGGCACCGATTACACCACGACAAACGGCACGCTCACTTGGGCCGACGGTGACACCGCGCCGAAAACAATCACGGTGCCGCTGTTGAACAACCCGGTGGTCGCAGCGAGCAAGACGCTCGGCGTTACGCTTTCCAATCCGCTCTACGGCTCGCTCGGCGCGACGACGGTGAACACCGTGACGATCACCCAGACGCCACTCAATGCGTGGCGCTTCACAAATTTCGGCGCGAATGCGAACACGCCCGGCATCGGTTTGCCCACCGACGATCCCGATGGCGACGGGCAGGACAACCAGAGCGAATTTCTCGCGGGCACCGTGCCCACCAACGCGCAGAGTGTGTTTGCGCTGAAGGCGAACGTCATAGCCGGTCAGGTTCATATCACATTCACCGCTCAACCGAATGTCGGCTACACCGTGCAATACAAAGACGCACTCACGGATGCGAACTGGACGAAGCTCAGTGACGTGCCAGCGACCGCAAATTCGCAGGCCGTTGACATCGTGGACGCTGGTGCACCGACGCAGAGGTTCTATCGCGCCGTCACGCCGCAACTGCCTTAACGCTGTAAGTGCGTGTTCTCGCGAAATGGCGGGGAGGAGATTTGCATTTGACGGTGCGCGGGCGGCCCGCCAACTTCCGCGCCCTTTGAATATGCGCCATACATTGTCGGTTTTAGTCGAAAACAAATTCGGCGTGCTCACCCGCATCGCCGGGATGTTCAGCGGACGCGGGTTCAACATTGATTCGCTCAACGTGGGGCCGACGCTCGATCCCGCGACTTCACGCATGACCATCGTGGTGCGTGGCGACGACCGCGTTTTGGAGCAAGTCTCCAAGCTGCTCGCGAAACTCATTGATGTGATTCACGTGCAGGATTTCCGCGACGGCGAATATGTGGATCGCGAACTAGTGTTGATGCGCGTGAACATCAGTCGCGAGACGCGCGCGGAGATTATGCAAATCTGCGATATTTTCCGCGCGAAGATTGTGGACGTGCAGGCGAAAAATTTTGCCATCGAGGTGACGGGCAACGAGAGCAAGATCACGAAGTTCATCGCGCTGATGGAGCCTTTCGGCATCGCCGCACTGACGCGCACCGGCAAGGTCGCGCTCCCGCGAAAAGGGGACTAAATTTTCGCAGTGCGAGTGCAGGGTTCGCTGCGAGCAGACGCTATTTCGCGAAGGCTTTGTCTTTTTCGTTTCCGCCGCTGAGGAGGTAGGCGAGGAGGTCTTTGAGTTCTTCTTCGTTGAGTGAATTGATGAGTCCGGGCGGCATCATCGAGATGTTCCAGACTTTGCGGCTCTTGATGTCGGCGGCGGTGACGGTGGTGAGGTCGTCGGGCGAGAGCGGGCTGCACATGACAAAGAGCTTGCCGTTTTCCTCCACGACGACGCGGCCGATGATGAGGCTGCCATCCTTCATTTCGAGCTGCTCGCTGCCGTATTGATCGCTGATGACTTTGCTTGGCTCGATGATGTTTTCCGCAAGGTCGCGGATATTGTATCGGCTGCCCGCGCCGGTGAGATCGGGGCCGATGTTGCCGCCTTCGCCCGCCATGTGGTGGCATTTGATGCAGAGCGTGGAGGTGAACATGGCTTTGCCTTGCTCGAAATTGCGACCATGCAGGCCGTCCTTGGTGAGTGTGGCTATGTTGTCCACGGTGTAGGCTTTGCCGGGGCCTTTTGGGGCGACCACATTTGCAGGCGGCGCGGGCGGAGCCTGGCGGGAGAGGGTGTTGAGGGCGCTGCGTTCGGTGGCGTCGGTGACGGTGTTGTTGAGGGCTTCGTTGCGGATGTTGTCGAGGAACTTGGAGAAGCTGTTGCCGCCGCGCCATTCGCGTGTGCGTGCGAACCAACCGAAGTAGGCTTTGCTGAGCGCGGGGGTCCAGCCGGCTTTGGCTTCGCGCAGAGCGTAAACGTAGGTGATGGCCTGTCGGTTCGGGCGGCTGTTTTGCATTCCGTTGACGGCTCTGCCGTAGCTGTCGTTGCGGGCGATGACGGCGGCGTTGTCCACGGTGATGTCGCCGTCGTTGGCGGTGTCGAGCAAGGGGACGGTTTTAGCGACGACTGTGGGCGAGCCGAGATAAACGAGGAGATTCACCAGTTCGCGATTTGCGAAAGGATCGGCCTGCGGAAAAATGGCGTCGAATTTTGCAGCGATTGGAGTGCAGATTTCGGGGGTGGGCTTGCCCATGCGGGTGAAAGCAAGTTCCCATGCGCGGAGCAGCGGCAGGTGGAGTTCGGCGGGCTGTTTGACGAAGTCGAGTTTTCCGAGGGCTTCGAGGATTTTTGGCTGGAGTGTCTTGTCGCCGACGCGGGCGAGGGCGATGAGCGCCTCGATGGAGGCTTGTGGATCTTTTTCGGTGAGCGCTTTGTCGGCCCATTGTGCTGCGGGCTGGTGTTCGAGCGCGATGCGCGCGGCGAAGCGGATGAAGCGGTCTTTACTGGAGAGATGCGGCCATGCTTTAGCGATTGCCTCGGGGCCGATGCCCTGTGCTTGCAGTGCTTCCAATTCGTGACGGGTTTTTGCCTCGGGCGTGGGCGGTAGCGCGGCGACGGGCGCGGTGCTTTCCTTGCCGGTGTAGGTGACGCGATAGAGCGCGGACTGCGATTTTCGACCACCGATGGTTGCATACATCGCGCCGTCCTTCGGGTTGATGACCACGTCGGTGAGTGGCAGCGGTTTTCCGCCGAAGAAATCCTCTTTTTCCGCGCGGAAGCTCGCGCCGTCCGCGGTGAGGTGGATTGCCCAAAGCGTGCCGTAGGTCCAGTCACACGCGAAAAACGCGCGCTGGTATTTGGCAGGAAATTTCGCGCCGGTGCCGAAAATAGTGCCAGTCGGGCAACCCGGTCCGATGTTCACGGAGGCGGGCAGCGAGTCCGCGTAATACGCCGGCCAGCGGCCCGCGCCGGAGCGCCAGCCGTAGTCTCCGCCGCTCACGCAGTGGTTGATACGCGTGGGCATATACCACGGTGTGCCCATGTCCCACTCCATGTCGGAATCGTAGGTGAAAAGCTCGCCGTTGGCGTCAAAGGCAATGTCGTATTGGTTGCGGAAGCCGCCGCAGAAAAGTTCAACGCGTTTGGCGTCGGGGTCGGTTTTGATGATGTGGCCGCCGGGAGCGAGGATGCCTTTCGCGTGGCCGTTGGCGTCCCACAAGCGAGTGATGAGGTGGTCTTCGCCGAAGGCCACGGGGTTTGCATATTCGACGTGTTCCGGCTGCTTGGTGTGATTTCCGGAGGCAAAATAGATGGATTTTCCATCCGGCCCGAGCGCGATGCCGTGGGGCCCGTGTTCGCCGTGGCCGTCCACTTTCAGCAAATACTCGGCTTTGTCGAACTGGTCGTCGCCATCGGTGTCGCGCAAACGCCAGAGACCGGGGTCGGCCATTTCGTTGTTCATCAAATAAAGCGAATCGAACGCATAGAGCAGCCCGTGCGCGCCGCCGAGCGGTTTGCCATTATTGCCGTTCGGGGTTTTCAGCGGCTCGACGGTCGTTCCTTCGCTGGTGCCAATCACAGGCACCGTCACGCGGTAAAGCCCACCGTATTGGTCGCACACGATGAGGCGTCCCTTTTTATCCACCGTCATGGACACCCAAGAACCCTGCGTCTCTTTAGGAACGTTGTAGAGCAGCTCGGCCTTGAAATCCGGCGGCAATTGCACCGCAGTTTCGGCGAAAGCGAAGCGCGATGCAGCGAGGAGCATCGTGATTGAGAGAAGGCGGGTGAAGTGTGAGCGTTTCATGCGTGCGTGAAAAACCATGTGCGCGGCGCTTGCTTAGGGACTGCAAGAAAAAGCCCGGCAATTTTTATCCGGCACGGATTTCCCGGCAATTGGCTTGGCGCAAGCTAGAAAGTATGGAATTCCGATGGAAATTTTTAGAAAATTAAGGACAAATAACGATTTGACAATCACTCATCTCTAAATTTGCTGTATTCTTTCCACTGAGTCTGAAAATTTACTTATCCCATCCCGCTGCCAGCCATTCGTTGTTACCACTAAAAAGCACCTTATATGATCTCACGTCTCTTAAATCCCAAACGCTGGAACCGGATTGCGCAATTTTTTAAGCAACATACGCCCAAGGCGTCACCTGTTGCCGGCTACTGCGGCATCGAAGTGCTGGAAAGTCGCATTGCGCCTGCTGCAATCGTCTCTCGAAGCAGCACAACTGTATCAGTAACTGACAATGTTGGCCTTGATGATGTTGTAAGTGTAGAGGCCATTACAGTCAGCGGAACGCTCTACTATTATTTTACTGATCCTAACGGGATTACTGCAGGGTCTAACGCTACCCAAATTGATGGCTTCACCGCCCGTGTTCAAAAATCATTTTTTAATTCTCTAAACATTCAACTCAATGACGGCACGGACGCGATATCGTTTATTTCTTCATTAAGCATGACGGGTAGTCTCACTATTAATGCAGAGACTATTACGCAGAGCGGAGCGCTGAGCGTTACGGGAGTGATGACCTTGGTGGCCGGAGCGAACGATGTGACACTGGATGATGTTGGGAATGATTTTTCGACTGTAGTGATTACGAGCGGGAACAATGTGAGTGTGACCGACAGCAACGCTTTGATCCTTGGGGCATCGACGGTGAGCGGGACGTTGGGCGTGACAGTGGGAGGAGCATTGACGCAGAGCGGAGCGCTGAGTGTTGGCGGAGTGGCGACGATTGTAGCCGGTAGCGGCAACAACATTACATTGAGCAACGTTGGGAATCACTTTGGGACTGTGGCGATAACGAGTGGGAACAATGTGGTATTGAGGGACAGTGGAGCGTTGGATCTTGGG
>CAIYUV010000070.1 GCA_903929475.1 uncultured Spartobacteria bacterium | reverse complement strand
GAGGCTCCGCTCTCCACGCATCCCCCGACGCCGGGCGTGTTCGCGCAATTCGCCGTCCTCCTCGCACGCCGGTGGAAACTATTCTTCCGCGACAAGGGTCAGTTGATTCTCCAACTCGCACTGCTCTTTGGCTTCCCGTGCCTCGTGGTCATCTTCGCATTGGACGGATTGCCCGATGTAAAGCGGCTCACCGACAGTGGTGGTGCCGTTTCGCTCCTTGAACGGATGAAACAGGATGCAGAATTGTTCAAGAGCATCTCGAAAACCGGCGGCCTCGTATCGGGTCTGATCATGTTCCAAGTCATCCTCCTCGCGCTCATGGGCTCGAATAACGCCGCGCGCGAAATCGCCGGCGAGCGCTCGCTGTTTGAAAAGGAAAAATTCGCCGGACTCAGCCCGCTTGCCTACGTGGGGAGCAAGGTCGTCTTCCTCGGCACGCTCGTCCTGGCGCAGAGCATCTGGATGACGCTTTTCGTGAATCTCGTCGTCGGCTTCGAGGGCAGCTTCCTCATGCAGGCGCTCAGCCTCATCCTCGTGAACGGCGCGATGACCGCAGTGTGCCTCGCCATTTCCTCGTGGACGAAATCCGCCGAGCAATCCTCTCTGCTCTCCATTTACCTCGTCGGCTTCCAGCTTCCGCTCAGCGGCGCCGTGCTCGCGCTACCCAAGGCAATCGCGCTTCTCACGCAAGTTTTCATCGCGAGCTATTGGGGATGGAGCGGCTTCATCCGCTCGATGGAAAGCACGCGCTATTACGACTCGATGACCAACACCGGCGTCCTGCCGACCGACCCCGCTGGCGGTCTGCTCTGCGTGTGGGTGCTGCTCGCGCACATCGTCCTCGGCCTCTTCCTCGCCTACACGGGGAGTAAAAATTCGCGCTGGGAGTAAACGGGGATGTCCGGTGTGAATACGCTCGCACTCGCACTCGCAATCGCAGGTTACGCGCTGCTCATGCTCACGAACCCCGTGCGCGCCAGCCTGCGCGACGGCTGGCGCTGCGTGCGGAGGTATCCGGTGTTGTGGCGGCGGCTCGCGTGGCTCGGCTGCGCAAATGCGCTCTTCCTCCTCGCGGTGAATCTCTCTTTTCAAATGCGCGGAGTCGCCGTGCTCATGTGGGGACGCACTGCATGGCACGACCACGCGCTGTGGCTGAGCGGTTCATCGGATTCGCTGTGGTGGCTTCCGCCCTCGGCGATTCGCGCGGGCCTTGCAGAAAGCTGGCTGCCCGCGCTCGAATCTATCGCCGGGCTTTTCAACAACGCCGTCACCACATTCCCCGTCGCGCTCACTGCCGTTGTCGCGCTGTTCTTCAACCGCCATCGCTATTGCACAGTGCTCCGCTCCGCGCTGCTGCATCGCTTCGGCGCGCTGGGCTGGCTGATGCTTGCGGGCGTCTTCATCGGTGCGCTCGCCGTGCTCGCAAAGGCCGTTCTGTTTTTTCATCCACCCGGAATCTCCGATGCGACGACCGCGAAACTCGCCGCGCTCGTGATGTGCCCCGCAGCGCTCTTCGAGTATTTGTTCGGCCTCGGCGTGCAGGTCTTCCTCATCCTCCACGCCTACGCATGGGTGCGCGGCATCACATTCGAGCCGGATGCGCTCCGCGAATTCGCACTGCGGCGACTCGGTGCGAGCGTGAAATGGGCCGTCATCGTCGTGCTTGCGGGCACTCTGCTCGTCGAATTACCGCAAGTGCTCGCGCTCGGCTGGGGCGTCGCGCTTCCGCCGAAACTACTCACCATCACGCGCGCGTCGCTCGCAGTCGTGCTGCTCATTTTCTCCACCATGCAGGCATCGCTCGCGCTCCACGGCGAAACACTCCCCCGCGCATGGCGCGCCCACTGGCGGCTCGTGCGGCGGCACACGTGGGAACTGGCGTGGTTCCTCATCCTCGCGGCGATTCACCTCTACGCGCTCGCAGTTTTGCGCACGCTCGTGCTCGGCGGGGTGGGGGAGAATACCGCCCTTGGCATCGTGTGGACGCTCGTCTGGCCGCTCCCCGCCGGGCTCGTCGCCGGCTGGTTGCTCGCCTCGTGGGTGTGCCTCTTCAAACGCTGCGAAGCGTAGAGGACTCACGCTCTGCTTGCGCTCCGCGCCCGGCTCGGCTTTCCATCGCGGGCGTGAAAAGTGAACCGCTCATCGAACTCCGCAGCGTCTCGTGCGCTCGCACCGAGGCGGGCGTGCGTGCGCGCATCGTGGATGTATCGCTCGCGATTGAGGCGGGCACGGTGACGCTGCTGGTCGGTGAGACGGGGTGCGGGAAAAATCTACTGCTGCGTCTGCTCGGGCTGCTGGAGGTGCCGGACAGCGGCGAGGTGATTTTCGACGGGCAGCCGACGGCGCAACTCACGGACGATGCGCGCGTCGAATTGCGCACGCACGCGTGCGGCTATCTTTTCTCGTCGCCGTTCCTGCTGGCGCAGTTCAGCGCGCTGGAAAATATCGCAATGCCGGTTTTCAAAATCTCGCGACTGAGCCCGGAGGAGGTGCGCGTGCGGACGGAGGAGTTGATGGCGTTTGCGGGGCTGACGGAGTTTGCGTCGTCGAAGGATCTGCCGCCTTTTCTCCAAAAACGCGTGGCACTCGCTCGCGGGCTGGCCAATGAGCCGGAGGTGCTCTTTGTAGAGAACCTGGACGAGATGATCGCGGGTGACGCGAGTTTCCGCGAACTGCTGCACGCCGCAACCGAAAGATTCGGAGTGGCCGTGGTCGCGGCGGCGCTCCCCTCCTGCGCCGCGCGGATTGGCGAGCGCAGAATCGAAGTCGCCGGGGGACGCCTGGCCAGTGCCGTGACGCCGTGACCGAAGCCGAGCACATCACCCGCGCGAGCCGCTCGAATCTCGCGCTCGCTTTCATCGCGCTGCCGCGTGAGAGGCGCAGCGACATCACGACGTTCTACGCATTCTGCCGGATCGTGGATGACATCGCGGACGAGCCGGGCGAACGGCAGGCAAAGGCGGGTGCGTTGGCGCGCTGGCGCGAAGCGGTGTTGTCGCGCGTGGATGGCGAGCACGTGCTGGCGGTGGAGATTCGCGCGCTCATCGAGAAATACCGCATCCCGGTCGCGCACTTTCACGAGATCATCGCGGGCGTGGAGACGGATCTGGATGGCGCGAGCTACGCGACTTGGGAGGAACTGCGGCTTTACTGTCACCGCGTGGCGAGCGTGGTCGGGCTTGTGAGCATTGAGATTTTTGGTGCGTGCGATCCGGCGGCGAAGGAATACGCGCTACAACTCGGACTGGCGTTGCAGATCACGAACATTCTCCGCGACGTCGGGCAGGATTTTACCAACGAGGGGCGCGTCTATCTGCCTGCGGAGGACATGGCGCGCTTTGGAGTCACACGTGAGGACATCGCGGCGAAACGGCGAAGTGATGCGTTTCTTGCGCTGATGGATTTCGAGGCGGAGCGCGCTGCTGGTTTTTACCACGCGGCGGTTGCGGCGTTTCCACGCGGTGACAGGCGTGCGCTCGTTGCTGCGGAAATCATGCGCGCTGTCTATGGGCGTCTGCTTTTGAAAATGAGGACGGATCGCTGGCGGATTTTTGATCGCCGCTACTCGCTCGGAAAGCTGACGAAGCTGTGGCTCGTTCTTCGAGGTTTGCTGGGTGTGTGATGATCACTGCTTGCGGAAGTTTTCCAGCGAGACGGCGGGGATGAGCACGCCTTTGAGTTCGCGACGCCACCACGTCACGGGGTTTTCTTCGGCGCAGGTGAAGTGGTAGTCGTAGTAGAGCAGGCGCACGAAGCGCGGTGGATCGTTCGGAAATGGATTCTTTTCGAGCAGAGCGAGGACGGTGGGTTCGCCTTCGAGCACGCGGTGCAGAAGGGCTTCGAGCCAGTAGGCGTTGCTCGGCGGGTGGAGCGCGGCGAACCACATCTGCCAGTCGAGCCGCGGCTGGTGCGGGGCGACGAGCGAGGGGCTGCGGTAGAGGCTGCCAGCTTTGTAAGGAAATTCGTATTCGCGCCAGACGCGCCCGTCGTCGCTGCCTTCGAGGATGATCTCGGGGCGCGCGGTGGTCATCGTGCGGAAGAGTCCGTAGCCATTGAACGTGCGGAGGAATTTCCACCACGCAGTTTGCGGAGCTTTGCCGGTGCGTTCGTATTCAGCGCGCATCGCGTCCATTTCACGCTGCTGTCTCGCCGCACCCCCGAAGGCATCGAGCATTCCGTCGAACGTGAGTGCGATGGATACCGCTGCCATTGCACAGGCCGGGATGAGCGGCCAGCGCGGTGCGGGTTTGCTTTCCGCAACGCGCGCCAGACGCCGCAGGAAAGGCGTGGTGTCGTCGAGGAAGGGGACGCAGAGCGCGATGGTGAGCCAGTTGAAGTAAGTGTAGTTGCCCGTCGCGATGATGGTGAGTTGCAGTGCGATTTGCGCCAGCGCTGCGCTATGACGGAGCGTGCGCCAGCGCGGTGGCGCGAAGAGCAGGACTGGCGTTGCGATTTCGATCCAATACATCACCCAGCACATCGCGCGGTGGAGCCACGCGGGCCAATGATGCGCGAACCACGATGTCCACAGCGGGAGCGGCTGCGTTTCAAAATGGTAATCGAGCGCGGAGTAGTTGAGCCATGTCGTGTCGTTCCATGTGAGCTTCACGATGCCGGACTGGATCATGAGCCGGAAAAAAAGCCACCACAGCAGCCAGCGGCCGATTTTCTGCGCGGAAGTCTCGCGCCCCCACTGCGGGCGCAGCGACCACGGGAGCCACGCGGCAGCGAGCGGCGCGGTTTCGAGCAGGAGCGCGTCCCATTGGAAATTGGAGAACGGCCCGCCGACGGTCATCAACGAAAGATAGAGCGCCCAGCAGACGAGCGCGCACACGCCGGGGCAGAAGCCGGCAGCGAGTGCGATGGCGAAGAGCGCGCCGAGCCAGCATTGCGCGAGCAGCAACGTGTCGCCGTGGCCGAGCCAGCAGAGCGTGGGATGCTCGATGGCGCGGAACGTTTCCGCTTTTTGCACCGCGATGAGTTGTTCACCCACGGGCAGCAGTCCGTGTTCGCCGACAAGCCCGCGCACTTGCGAACCCCAACTCCAAAACGCCACGAGAAAAATCGCGCCGAGCGCAATGGTGAAAAAGCGACGCGCAGCGGTGAAGGTGTTCTTTCCCGCCGGCAGCAGTTCGAATCCCCTGCGCGCGGCGAATTCAATTCCACCCCAAAGCAGCGCGAACACGGCCCAGAGCGCGATGCAGCGTGTGAGCGGATCGGTGAAGAGTCTCTCCAGCGCGGCCCAAAGCGGCAGCGTCGTCGCAAAGACGGCGAGTTGCAGGAGGCGCGGCTTCGTCATGGCTCGCGGTTACTCGCCTTTGCCGAGTGCGACGATGGTTTCAAACTCCGCTGCCGTGAGCGGCATCACGGAAAGGCGCGACTGCTTGAGCAGCGAGATGTTTTTCAAAGCGGGCGTCGCCTTGATGGTGTCGAGCGTCACCGGAGCAGCGAAAGCGCGGACTGGCGCGAGATCCACGCAATCCCAGCCGGGCTCATCGGCGGTGGGATCGGGGTGCGCAGTGCGGGCGACCTTGGCGACGCCGACCACTTCCTTCCCGACGACCGAGTGATAAAACAGAACGAGGTCGCCCGCTTTCATCGCGCGGAGATTATTCCGCGCCTGAAAATTCCGGACGCCCGTCCAGACGGTCCCCTTGTCCTTTACGAACTGCGCCCACGAGTAGGCCGTGGGTTCCTGTTTCACCATCCAGTGCTGTTTTGCCATGGCGACAGGGCGCGCAACTGCGCGAGGAAGCGCAAGCGAAAAGTGAGTGGCCGCTGTGCAGGCGGCGTTTATGCGCCCTTTTTTGGTCGCGGGCCGGATTATGACAAATTCCAAGTTGAACAATCCAGTTCCGCAGATAACTTCTTCACAACTGGAATCAGCCCCGTGTATTCCATACCGACCCAACCAATGAGAATCCGCCAACTCTTCCTCGTCGCCCTTTTGACATTGGGCTTCGGCATGCATTCGAGCATCGCTGTGGAAGTCACCATTCAGGCCAACGACGATATTGTCATCGGAAAAATTACGCGTGGCCCATTCACTATCAGCAATCTGTGCGAAAATGACACCATATCCGCCGGGCCTATTTTTCTCTATGGCGTGTCAAGGCCACTGTATGGATATGCCGAAATTCGCTCCGGTAATGTGGTGATTTACACCCCCAAGCCATCTTTCAAGGGGGAGGATAGTTTTCAATACGCCATCAGCACCGCGCCCAATGGCGTCGGGGCAACTTCCGTGGCAACCGTCACTGTCCGCAACCCCTACTTTCTTAACCGGGGCACCTATACCAGCGCGATTGACGGCATTCATCAGGTGCATGAGGAATCGGGCTACTTCGTGATGACCACTGACATGCAGGGGCAATTCACCGCCACGCTTCGTTTCGCCGGTCAGGCGTATCCGTTCAAGGGCGTCTTTGATTCCGAAGGCCATTACAGCGCCAACATCGCCCGCAAGCCGCCCCTTTCCAACCTCACTCTGGACGTCCAGTTCCCGCTGGAAGGGCCGTCTGCTCTCCAGTGCCAGCTCACCAACGGCGGGACAGTCACATCTTTCACTGCCGATCTGAACATGTGGTCGCTGGCGAATCGTCCCGCAGTCGAAGGCCGGTATTCCATCACGCTGCCGGCTCCCGATAACAAAGCGCTGACCCCGCAGGGCAGCGGGTATGCGACATTTGCCATCGGCAAAACCGGCACCGTGAGCATCGTCGGGCGCACGGGCGACAACCGCAGCTTCACCATGGCCAGCAAACTTCTGGCGGATAACACCATTCCGTTTTACATCGGGCTTTACCACGGAGGGGGGAGTCTTTTTGGCCCTGTCACCCTCACGGTCGTAGATCCCGGCAACGTGACCGCTGCGGGGAGTTTGATTTGGACAAAGCCGAAAAACCTCAAGGACAAGCTCTACCCCAAGGGATTCATCCTCACCCTCGCCCCGCACGGCACCAACTACATCGAGCCGAAACCCAGCAACAACGTGCTGAGCGTCGGGACCACCACCACCTACAACTCCCATTTCACCATAGCCGCAGGCGTTCCCCGGCTCGGAAAAACCGAGCGCGCCCTGCTCGGCAACCGTCCCGACAACGGGCGCTACGCACTCGCATTCGACAACTCCAAACGCCTGCGGGCCGAGTTCTCCATCTCGCCACTCACCGGCATTTTCACCGGCTCCTTTCATAACGGAACCACGCACACCATATCCAGAATGAGCGGCATCTTCGTGCAGGGCGAAAACGCAGCCTACGGCTTGTGGGGCTCTGCCGCCAAGACCGGGAGCGTCCTCCTCCAGCCCGACGCCATCGCGGTCCCGTAGCCGGTTGCCGGTTGCCTCCTTGCCCCACCAGCCACGAAAGGTCCCTGCGCAAGCCGTGGCATTCGAAAAGAGCGACTGACCGCCCGCGCACATCCGCCCCTCTTTTCGAGCCTCCGCGCTGTCACGCGGGCAACCATGCCCGTTGATTGAACAAGCACCGGTGTGTGGCTTTGGAAAAAACGCGTCGCATGGGGAGCGAGCCACCTCACTGAGCGACCGGGCGGAGCCGCTGCACCATGGGACACCGCCGCCGTAAGTCAGAGCGGTATCGCTGCGGGAACGAGCGACCCCGCTGCATCCGGGAACTCCCTCACTGCCTCCTCCGGGACGTTGCTTCCGGCGTTTGGGACGTTGCCTCCGCCGTGCAGGCACTTGCTTCCGCCGTCGGGGACGTTGCCTTCGACGTTTGGGACGTTCATTCCGTCGTCCAATGACGTCATTCCGTCGTCCAGTGACTTCACTCCGCCGCGCAATGACTTCACTCCACCGTCCAATGACTTCATTCCGGCGTCCAATGACTTCATTCCGGCGTCCAATGACTTCACTCCAGCGTGCAAAGACTTCACTCCAGCGTGCAAAGACTTCTTTCCGCCGTGCAAAGACTTCTTTCCGCCGTGCAATGACTTCACTCCAGCGTGCAAAGACTTCTTTCCGCCGTGCAAAGACTTCTTTCCAGCGTGCAAAGACTTCATTCCGGCGTGCAAAGACTTCTTTCCGCCGCGCAATGACTTCACTCCAGCGTGCAATGACTTCACTCCAGCGTGCAAAGACTTCTTTCCGCCGTGCAAAGACTTCTTTCCGCCGTCCGGGGAAGCCCCCGCGGCGTCCGGGGAAGGCATTCCGAGAGCCGCCAACCCTGCTCCAACAGGGAAGAGCATCCTTTTTCCCGTGAAAAACGCCCCCGAGACAGCCACCATCATCCTTCCGACGCCCGGCAGGCCGTGTCCGACAGCCAACTCCGTCCCTCCGGCATCCCGCAGCCCCATTTCAAGATTCACCCCCGTCCCCGCACCCGCGCCCTCCTCTACTGCCGCGTTCCCATCGAGTCTTCGCGTCTTCGTGGTTTCACCCCGCGTGCCCGACGCCGGAAATCCGCAATCGAACCCTATCAGCGAATCTCCCAATCCCGCCCTACTTCCCCGCCGCCAGCGCCTGCTCGCACGCGGCGAGGTGGCGAGGTGGCGAGGTGGCGAGGTGGCGAGGTGGCGAGGTGGCGAGGTGGCGAGGTGGCGAGGTGGCGAGGTGGCGAGGTGGCGGTTGCCAGCGCGGAGACGGGGAAGATGCGGCCATCAATGCGCGCGGGAATGGAAAAAGGCGGCCAGGGCTTTGGGCTTCAAAAGGGGAGAGGCATCCAAGGCCCGGTGGAGTCCCGATAGTAATAATACTATGAAGATACCATCGTTCCTCGCATTGCTCGCCCTCGTCCCATCGTTCGCGCTTGCCGAAATCGACACGGCGAAGATCGAGGCGGCCAGCGGCCTCAAAGGCACGCTCAACGAAGCGGAAGGCGTCTTCAAAGTCAGCGCTCCGCGCACCGACGTGAAGGTGAGCGTGGACGGCTGGCAGATGCCGCCATTCATGGGCCTCACGTCATGGGCGGCGTTCACCGAGGGCAAGAAAGCTCCCGTGATGGTGATGGGCGACCTCGTGCTCTTGCAGGACGAGGTGAACCCGGTGATGAGCGCCGCGCTCGATGCGGGTCTCGATGTCACGGCGCTGCACAACCATTTTTTCTACGACGAACCGAGGGTGTATTTCATGCACATCGGCGGAGAGGGTGAGACGGCGAAACTCGCGGCAGGCGTGAAGGCCGCGCTCGACGCGCAGAAGGCTGTGCGCGTGGCATCACCGGAACCGGCAAAGACTTTTGGCAAGCCGCTCGCGGTCGCGAGCAGCATCACCGCCGCGCCGCTCGAAACCATGCTCGGCGGCAAAGCAGAGGCGAAGGATGGCATGGCGGAGTTCACCTTTGGCCGAACCGCGAAGATGCCGTGCGGCTGCACGGTGGGAAAGACGATGGGCGTGAACACGTGGGCTGCGTTTGCCGGCACCGATGAGGACGCGCTCGTGGACGGCGACTTCTGCGTGCTGCCCGGCGAACTGCAAGGCGTCCTCAAATCGCTCCGCAAATCGGGCATGAACATCGTCGCCATCCATCACCACATGGCGATGGAAGAGCCGCGCTACATTTTCCTGCACTATTGGGGCCGCGGTTCGGCGGCCCGTCTCGCCCATGCGCTGCACGGTGTGCTCACCACACTGGAAACTAAATAGCAGGGCTGACAAGCCGACAAGAAACGAGCGGAAAAGGGACGGACTGCCTCTTGTTCCTTCACTTAATGCGAGGCGTGCCAGTCGCAGTGGTAGTAGAAGCTGCCGGTCTTCTTGAGGACGCGGGCAAGTTCGACGCAGCGGGGGCTCACGGTGCCATTGTCGCCGCAGTAGATGACGCGTGTGTCGAGAAGTGCGGAGGGTTTTGCCGATGCCATGCGCCGGAGGCTGAGCGAGAGGGCACTGTTTTGCAAGGCGTCAGGAAGCGATAAGTCGGCGAGAAGGAAAGGGTGAGAGCGGGCGCAGGCGCACCTTGCCATTGATGCGGGCTTCGCGGAGGGTGCGGGCATGTTTTCTGTGATTGGTTTCCTGCGTTGGAAGTGCGCGGCCTTTGTGCTGGCCGTGGCGCTGCCGTGCGGGGCTGCCGATTCCACAGGAACGAAACCAAACACTGTGAACGCACCATTTACCAACCGCCTCGCGAAGGAAAAATCGCCCTACTTGCTCCAGCATCAGCACAACCCGGTGGACTGGCTGCCGTGGGGGGCGGAGGCTTTTGAAAAGGCGAAGAAGGAGAACAAGCCCATCTTTCTGAGCATCGGCTACTCGACTTGCCATTGGTGCCACGTGATGGCGCATGAGTCGTTCGAGGACGAGGCGACGGCGAAACTGATGAACGAGAATTTTGTGTGCATCAAAGTGGACCGCGAGGAGCGGCCGGACGTGGACAAGGTGTATATGACGTTTGTGCAGGCGACGACGGGCGGCGGCGGCTGGCCGATGAGTGTGTGGCTGACGCCGGACCTCGCGCCTTTCCTCGGCGGCACTTATTATCCGCCGGAGGATCGCGGCGGGCGGCCCGGTTTCAAGACGGTGCTGGCGCGTCTGGCGAAAGGATGGAAGGACGAGCGCGAGGGAATCGTGCAGCATGGCGCGGATGTGGCGAAGCAACTCGCGGAGTATGCGGCTGGCAGTGAGGCGAAGGCGGAGGCACCGGGGCGTGCGAGTCTTTACGGTGGCTTGAATCAGCTCACGAAGCGCTTCGACAGCGAATACGGCGGGTTTGGTTCTGCGCCGAAATTTCCGCAGCCGAGCGGGCTGAATTTTCTCCTGCGCATGAGTGTGCGACATGGTCTCGGCGCGACGCCGGAGAGCGAGGAGACGGATCACAAGCGCGCACGGGAGATGACGCTTTTCACGCTCGGCAAGATGGCCGATGGCGGGATGCACGATCATCTCGGCGGCGGTTTCCATCGCTACTCGGTGGATACTTACTGGCACATCCCGCACTTCGAGAAAATGCTCTACGATCAAGCGCAGCTCGCGCGTGCTTACGTGGATGCTTTTGCGCTCACGCACGATGCGCGCTGGGAGAAAATCACGCGCGATGTGCTGGATTATCTGCTCCGCGACATGACGGACAAGGAGGGCGGATTTTACTCCGCTGAGGATGCCGATTCGTTTCTCGAAGCGGGCAAGCCCGAGCACGGGGAGGGCGCTTTTTACGTGTGGACGAAGGCGGAGATCGATCACGCACTCGGTGATGCGGCGGAGTTGTTCAATCGCTTTTACGGGGTGGATAAGGACGGCAACGCTCCGGCGGGCAGCGACCCGCTCAATGAGTTCAAGGGCAAGAACACGCTCATCCAACGCATGACCATCGAGGAGGCTGTCGCGCATTTCAAAAAGCCTTCCGACGAAATCGAGAAGTCGCTCGCTGCTTCGCGCTCAAAGTTGTTCGCGCTGCGTGCGCATCGCCCGCGCCCGCATCTCGACGACAAAATCATCACCGCATGGAACGGTCTCGCCATCTCCGCATTTGCCCGCGCTACGCAAGTGCTCGACGAGCCGCGCTACCTCGCCGCTGCGCAGGGGAGTGCGAAATTCATCAAGGCGAAGCTCTGGAAAAATGGCGCGCTCATCCGCAGCTACCGTCACGAGCCGAGCAGCGTCGCAGCTTTTGCCGACGACTACGCCGCGCTCATCGCGGGGCTGCTCGATTTGTATGAAGCGGATTTCGATACACAGTGGCTCGCGTGGGCGCTGGAGCTTCAGGCGAAGATGGATGCAGATTTTTACGACAAGGATCACGGCGGCTATTTCCAGACCACCGCTGGTGCGCGCGACATGCTTTTCCGCAGCAAGGAGGACTACGACGGAGCGGAGCCCGCGCCATCGAGCGTCGCCGCGATGAATCTCCTGCGTCTCGCGCAGATCACCGATTCCAAAGAACTGCGCGAGCGTGCGGAAAAAACCATTCGCAGCGCCAGCGACCAGCTCGCGCAAATCCCCAGCGCGATGACGGAGATGCTCTGCGCGGTGGATTTCTCCCTCGCGAAGCCGCGCCAAATCGTCATCGCCGGAGCGCCCGATGCCGCCGACACGAAAGCCCTCCTCCACGTAGTGCGCGCCGTCTTTTCGCCCAATCAAATCGTCCTCTTCGCCGACGGCGGCGCAGGCCAAAAGTGGCTCGGTGAAAAACTCGACTTCATCAAAACCGTCGCACCCGTGAAGGGCAAAGCCGCCGCCTACGTCTGCGAAAACTTCGTCTGCCAGGCCCCCATCACCGACCCCGTCGAACTACGCGCGTTGCTCACGAAATAGCCCATGAGACTCCTATTTCTGTTTTTACTTTTCGCCTCAGTCGTGCGTGCGGCTGATCCTGCGCGCATTCACGTCTTCGTGGCTTTAGCCGACAACAAGACGCAGGGTATCATTCCAGTCCCCGCTAAAATCGGCGACGGCGACGATGCCGCGCACAATCTCTATTGGGGTTGCGATGAAGCT
>CAIYUV010000069.1 GCA_903929475.1 uncultured Spartobacteria bacterium | reverse complement strand
GCGAGCACGAGTCTGCGTTGCGCAACGGCAATCGCGCTGCGATCATGTTCCACCTGGGCTGACTTGATATGTATCCACGAACCGCATCAACCCACACGGATGCCTGACGCGCCCGTTTGCGGCACCTTTCTATAATCCATGCATGCGAAAATGGCATCGATGGGTCAGCTTACCGGCGGCGATATTTCTGCTGTCGGTTTCCATCACCGGCGTTGTTCTTCAATTCCAGCAATTCTTTGGCGAAGACGAGGCGCTGCGCGAAAAGCTGGCGGCGGTGTCGTCATCGTATGCGCTCGACACGTCGGCTGCGGATATCTCATTAAAGATCGAACGCGCCCGCGCCGCGGTTCTGACCAAACATGCCGGCGCAGTTCTCGACGCGCTGGAAATGCAGCTCAAAGGCGATCACCCCACCGTCACCTTTCACATCCTCACCGATTCGGCCCGCAAGCTGGTCGTCAATGCCGACACCGGCGCGATTGAAAAAGATGAACCGGACATGCGCGAATCGTTCATCCTGAGGTTGCACACCGGCGAAGTGTTTGGCGACGGCGGCATGGTGTTGGGGATGTTCTGGGGAACCGCACTGATCGCGCTGACGATCACCGGGGGATATCTCTATTGGCAGATGTATCGGGCGCGAGCGAAGGCGAAGGGGTGGAAGAAAGTGTTTTGGTGATGGTGTTTTTAACCGTGGTTCTGAAGCGACATTACGCATTTACATCACGATGTTCTTCGCATGCGGCCTGCCACAACTCTCGCGCCGCATCGGCATTCATCGCAGCACATTCCGGATAAGCGCTTTCAGATGGTGCGTTACTACGGCTGGTATTCCAACAAGATGCGCGGGCAGCGTAGGAAGCGTGCAGAGGAGGCACAGGAGAAGGCCGCGTGCGAGTCCGCGGCAACAGCGCAGCAAGGGTGTGGTGCGCTCGCAAGCGCGGCGATTGAAGTCATCGAGCATCGTGCGTGTACGCCGCGGCGCATCCCATCGCGATCGTGGCGAGAGCTGATCAAGAAGGTCTGGGAAGTTGATCTGCTGCAGTGTCCCCAATGTCATCACGAGATGCGTATCGTGTCGCTGATCAATGACGCGCAGATCATCGAGCGCATCTTGCGTCATATTGGCATGTGGGTGAGTGAGGTTTGGAATAATGGCGTTCGCATCGCGCCAGGCACGGGGCCGCCGGTGGGGGAATCGGTGGCGGCGGCGAGAATCATCGATCGCGGCCAACTCGTCATCGAGCCGTGGCTTGACGATCAGATGCCGGACTATGACTGCGGGATTTAATGGCTGGTTCAAACTGTGATCGAGCACGCTGAAGCAACAATGACAAACGCGATTTAAATGATTTCAAAGTCGCCGTGGATGTCGCATGGAATTGTCGCGCGGTATCCAGTGATGCGAACGCCGCCGTGGCGGTGGAGTTGCAGGAAACTGCTCCGCGGCGAGTGCGAAGGTCGCCTATGTGCCACACTGTCGCCCGATATTTGCATTGAAGCACAGCGCAGTTACGATGAGTGCACGAAAACACGCTTCACAGTGGACTTGTCGGGCGCCCGCTCGCGACGCTGGAAAAGCGAATTCCTATCAATCCAAAATTTCGGCAGGCGAAATTCTCTTCGTCACCTCGACGATTTTGGTTTCTCCCCGCAGCGTGGTGGTGCGGCCTTTGGCGTTGGCGAGCGCGGTCTCAAGATCAATTTTCTCGGTCTGCCACGCGGCGGATTTTTTGGCGAACTCATCTTGCTGTTGCTTGAGCGATTGCTGAAACAATCCGTAGGCGCAGGCAAAACCAAGCGCGGCGGCGGCGAGTATGCCGAGCGGGCTTTTGTATTTCATAATTATTGGCGGAGTGAGATCACTTACCGGGAACTGCCACGGTGGTGTGCGAAATTAGGAGTTCGTCGCCGGTGGCGGGCGTTTCCCGAACCACGCCGACGCCCGGCGCGTAGTATTTGTATTCCAGACCTTCGCCAGGAATCTGCTCGGCAATCTTTACACAATGTTCAAAAGTTCCCGCTGGCACAGTCGTGGTAACATCCACCGTCACAACCTCGTCGTTTTCGTCAACCGTGGCGGACACATCTTCGGATTTGAACTTGTCGCCGACTTTCGGGTGCGCCGGGATGATGATGCCGGGCGCGGGCGTGTCCTTGCCGGTCAACCACGCGTCGTCCGGCGGGTTGTGCTTGGCGAGTTTGCCCTGTTCATCGTATTCATCCACATCCTCGCCGAGATAATAAACCGTGCCGGCGTCGTCCTGCGCGAAATAATCCAGCGCCACTTCTTCGATTACTCCGTTAATGAAAATCCGGTCTTCCATACACAGCGACTCGACCGTCTGGCCGGCAATTTTGAATGTCTTGTGAATTTCTGGTTTCATCGTGCGTTCGACGCGCGTCTTCTTGCCACCTTCCGAACCTTCGATGATGTCCTGTTTCAATTTTGCCAGTGGCAAGTAGGTGTTGTTGATGTCGCGCGGATGGCTGAACTTCACCCCGGCCAAAACTTTCTTGGCGCGGGCAGCACGCTGCTCGCCTGCGGCGTCGGCGGCATCGTCGTGCTTGGTCTCTACGAGCTTGCCGTCGGCGGTAATGACGAGGTCGGCGGTGCTGCCGTCCTTGTCCTTCACGCTGGCCTCGTAAGTGTCCTGACCGTCGGTTTTTTCGCCTTCGTTGTCCACGGACTGCCCTTCCTTGCCGCCGTTGGCGAGCACAGTGGCGCGGACGGCGGCGGGAAGGTCGGCCCATTTCGTGGCTTGGCCGGCGTAGCTCGTGGAGGCCAATGCAATGATGAGCGCGAACAATATCAATTTTGAATTTTTCATATTTATGTGGTTTGCGTTTTTGGTCTGGTAGTTAAACACCACAGGAGTTCCTCGGGGTCGATGACCTCAAGCTTGACGCCCGGGAGAATGGCATTGAACGGCACGCCGAACTCGCGCCACTGCGCATGCAACACGTCGAGCAAGACGGCGCGGACGCCGGTCTCAGATGTAGTAGGCGAGGTCTTCATGTCCCAGTTCCTTTACGATGTTTCTCAGCGAGGGGCGGATGCGGTGGTGCGGGTCGGGCATGCGTTGGACCCACTGGATGGCACGGTTCATCTCGTCGGCGGTGGGTTTGAAGATACGCAAGTCATCAAAGTGAATTTGCTGGCGACTGCCCATGTCGTCCGCCGCTGCGTACAGTTTCAGCGCGATGAGGTCTAGGCGACCGAGTAGGTGCAGGGTCAACCGATCCCCGATGCGCATTGCTGTGAGCCGCTCCGCGAATCTCTCGGGCAGGCCGTGCTTCACAATCTCTTGCGGTCCTAAGTTGACCCAGCGAGATCCCATGTCCAGCAGTTCCGAGTGCGCCTGTGCGACGCGGGCGATGGCACGTTCGACGGCTGGCGGAAAGGTTCCGATGGCGACAATTTGCAACTCTTGTCTCATCCAGTTGCCGAGTACATCGACGTCCCGCGTGGTGCGGGTGCCGAATCCCTGGAGCGCGAGCGCAGTCCCGCCGCAGACGATCCAATCAACTGGCGCTGCATCCTCCAACAGGAGCGCATCATTGAGCTCCTTGAGTAGGGGGTGCAGGTTGTGGATTGCGAGGCTCATGGTTTCAGTCTTTCGAATGGCATGACGTTGATTTGGCTCTTGTAAAATAGAAGTATAACTTCTAAAAAGTGGAAGTCAAGACGCTATTTTAGATGTCGGGTAGGAATTCTTGACCATGATACGGGGCATGCCGCCACGCACTTGAGCGTGACGAAATCACGCGGGGCTGGCGAAGGTTGCCAACTGTTTCAGGACCGTGGTGTTACAATAAGCGCATAGAACCGTTGTTTCACAGTGGACTTGTCGGGCACTCGTCCGCCAAACTCGAAAAGCGATGTCCTATCAACAAGCGAGTACGCAGGAGAAAATAATGAGCGAAATAAAATTCAATAAGTTGATGATGGATCGTCACGTCAACTTTCTGATGGCGTTCGGACTTGGATACACATTTCTTAGTTCACCCTATGTAAATTCGCAGTGGGCTGTGATCATTGCATGGGGTCTTGTGGGAGTTGGAGCAATGGTCAAAATCTATTTATTTAGCATCGCCAAAAGATAGGTCCCGCTACTCCCTTTCAAGTGCTTCAGAGGTAAGGGGCACGTGCTAGTTGATGGACTGACGTCCCGGCTTCCCGTGCTGTAACTTACAGAACCTTGGAAAAAATCTGGCTTACAAATAAAATTACTGGCGTTCTGAAGCAAAGAGATCCTGTGTTTCGAAGAGTGGTGGTCACGGAGATTCTTTCGATTATCAATGACATGAAAAGAAGGTTCTCTCGCGGGGCAAATCGCGCGGAAGCGCTTCACAAAGTGCAAGATGAAAAAACCACAGAAGCGATCACCAAACACCTGATGATTCTTTCCTGCAAAGCGGGTTGTAATAATTGCTGTCATCAACCCGTGATTCTTTCCAACGATGAAATGGATCTCATCGAAAGCAAGGTTGATTTATCCACGCTCGATAAAATCAAAATGGAGAAACAGCGCGATTTCACAG
>CAIYUV010000068.1 GCA_903929475.1 uncultured Spartobacteria bacterium | reverse complement strand
GTTCATGAAGCGCTGCGCGACCTCGTGCGCTGGAATGTCCGTCCACAGCGAGCGGATTACCGCGATGTCGTCAATTACCTCGCCGAGCTTCGGGAACACCTCGGACACTTCCACTCCACTCTGCCCCATCTTCGTAAATTTGAATGGTGATCCAAAGGCCACGCCATCGTGTCCCGGGATGCTCTTGCCGTCGAATTTCGCCAGTTCCGGTTTCGGGTCCCACGTGTCCACTTGCGTCGGGCCGCCCGATGCGAAGATGTGGATGATGTGCTTTGCCTTGGCGGGAAAGTGTGGCTGCTTGGGCGCGAGCGGGCCCAGAGCCTTTGTAGGCGCGGCTCCGGGTGCGAGCGCCTCAGCACCTTCCGCAAATGGATTGATGCCGAAGAGCGCCGAGAGGCTCATCGCGCCAAAACCCATGCCAGTGCGCATGAGCATATCGCGTCGCGTGAAGATCGGATCGGCGAAATCAGAGGAATGTTCGCGGATGTATTTTTCGCTGAGATTTGGATTGCTCATGGTGGTGATGCGGATTGGTGTGTCCAAGGAGATACACGGCAGTTTGCCACCGAAACAACCCGTAGCAATGGTGATTGTGTGGAGTTTTTGTCAGAAAGGAATAGTTTGCTCCCCAAAAGTTAATCCAAGTGCTAAAAGAGATAGCACCGTTTCCTGTTCGACCTCTGCGCGATTGCCTGAGATAAATTTGCGCCTGTGAGCAAACGAGTTTTCACATCGCAAGCCGAGCTGCTGTGGTATTCGATTCCGGCAAACGCCAGGGAGCGAATCCTCAAGAACGTGTATTGCGCCGGGTGCCGGGGAACGGCGGAGATCGGCGGAGATGATCGATTACAACGGCTCGGAAAAGAACGGTGATCTCGTGCTCGAAGGTTCGTGTGCAAAATGCGGACATCAGGTCGTGCGGGTCGTGGAAACTTCCGAGACCAAACCGCCAAACAATTGAATGCCCTGCACAAAACTGCGTCCACATCCCCGTCTGGTGTGGAACGATTGGCGAGACCACCGCTCCGTGATTAAGGTCGAGCAGACGGCGCATCAGCCCTGCCTTTGCGCCCGGTGAAAAACTCCCAGAGCCGCACCATCGCCAGCGTGTCCATGCGGCAATAGGCGAGGAGCTGCTTTTCGATTTCACGTTTGCGCTCCGGCGTGGTGCCGGGCTGGATTGCCTCGCAATATGCGCTCATGGCTGTGCCACCATCCACAACGCCATCCAGTGTGTCGTAGCTCAGCTCGGGGATTGCGGCGGGCAGCGGGTGACGAGGGCAAAAGTGAATCGCGCCCGGGATCAGCGCGACGTGATCGAATCCAGGAACCGACCGACCGACCAGTCTGCGAGCTGGCCTCCCGGACCGTTGAAAACGTAGTCAAACCCATGAGTGGCCCAAGGAATCCGCAGAAACGCATGTCGCACGTGAAGGCCGAGCAAACGGTCTGCGTATCGCTCGCTCTGGCGCACCCATACGAGTTCGTCCGTTTCGCCATGCAAAAGCAAGGTGGGCGGAGTGCGGGAGCTGGCGAGCGCGTATGCAGAAGCGGTGTCGTAGCTGGACGCGAATTGAGCCGGCATGCCGCCGAGGAATTGGCGGAGAAGCTTGTCGGAATCGAGGATGTCGGAAGGGTCCGCGTATTTCGCCGCGAAGTGCATATCGGCAGGGCCGTAGAACATGATGCACCCGACGATTTCAGGATGCTCGCCGGAAGCGGCCACGGCTCCGGCAATCTGCGCCCCCGCCGAGCGACCCATGAGGACGAATCGCTCCGAATCGATGCCCAACTCCGCACTGCGAGCCCGGAGATACGCCACCGCAGAAAGCACGTCCTCCTTCTGCGCAGGCCATTTCCATCGTGGCGCAAGCCGGTAGTCCATGGAAGCCACGGCGTAACCCCGTTGAGCAAGATGCCGGTGCATTTCCGCGAAGCCTCCGCGGTCACAAGTGTCCCAACCACCGCCGGGAATGACCACGACACAGGGAGCGTCCCGACGATCTTGCGCGGGAAAAAAATCCATCTTCAGCGGGCCATCGTCGTTCATAGCAAAATCAAACGTCTGGACGCCAACGGCGGTGGGCGTTCTGAAGGTCCAAAGACGCCGAATGGAAAAAGGGCAGCCATTTCTGTCTGTAGGAACGGGGAATTCGGCATCAATGATCGTCGCAGCCGTCGACGCATACCACGCGGCGCGCACGCTGCTCGACAGGAACAAAGCAGCAGCCAGAACCGCGATGGTAGTGGTGATGATGTCGAGTCGAGAGCGCAATCGGCTGCCAGCGATGACCGATAGCGGTGCAATGACCATCCAATGGCCAAGCTCGGTCGCGACAAGTTTTAGCTGCCAGACGAAAACGTGCGGTGCTGGCAGAAATGCCAACGATGCGAAGCAAAGAAGCAAGCAGGCGATAACGATACGGGCTGTCTTCATCATCGTCTTAGTTTCATCCACGCATCAGTATCGGATGAAGCGAGGCGATGGAAGGCATTCAACACTCCGCATATCTCCGCAGGTCGCTGCACGTAGCGGCCCGCTCATTGCCTGACTCCTTCTCGCCCCGAGCACATCCCACAAACGCCTCAACTACGCGATTACGGAGAACTAGTCCGTCGCGGCCGAAGGTTCGCATCACGGCTACGGAAGCCGACCTACTTCATCTCCTTCAGCACCCGCAGCACATCGGCGGCTTGTTGGGAAGTGGACGCCTTCTTGTCGCGCCAGATCACATTTCCATCCTTGATCAGATACGCCTGACGCGATGCAAAACCGAGAAGACTACCCACACCAAACGCTTTGACCACCTTGCCGTCGGGATCGGCCAGCAGGGTAAAGGGCAGCTTGTTATTCTCCCGGAACTTTTTCTGTGCCTCCACCTTGTCCATGCTGACGCCGATGACATGCACGCCCCGCTGCGCGAGTTCCTCGTAGGCATCACGCAGGCTGCATGCCTGGCTCGTGCAGCCCGGAGTGCTGGCTTTAGGGTAAAAATACACAAGCGTGATACCCTTCTTGTAAACTTCCTCCAGATTCACGGTGTTGCCGTCCTGATCCTTCGCCTCGATGCGTGGCGCGGGATAGGGTTTCATCCGCTCGCCGTCTCCGGCGCTGGCGAATATTTGTGAAAGGAAGCCCATGGCGGTGATAAGGAAGAATCGTGTCATTGGAAGCGAGTGCTATTCGCGTGTCGGTGAGTGGAGGATTCAAAAATGCAGCTCGCTCACGAACGGTTTAAAGTTCGGATTTGCCAGTCGAACTGCAAGGAATTTGCTTTCCAGCCCGACGCACCGGGACGGTCAGAACGGGGATCGGGGCCGGGGAGTGAGGGGGGCTGGGGGGAGAGAGGGGTGGAGGAAGGATGAAATACGAATGAAGAAGGATGAATCGGGAGTTCCGCGCTATTCCGAAAGGCGGATTTCCGAGGGTGAGAGTCGGTCGTGGCGGTATTCATGAACTCAAATGTTCTTTGCGAGAATGATGACCCGCTCCGCTTTGCCAAGCGTTTTATTGGCAGCGTTTTTTACTGGCGCGGTGCTCTCCGTGGCCTCAGTCGGAATCGAGGACGATGATGGAACCGTCTTGGCGGTCGATCTCGACCGAGTGACGGAGGGACGCTAAATTGCCCTTCGATTTCCGTGCCGAAGGAGCCTGAATGGCCCCGTCCGAAAGGTCGTCGAAAAGCCACGGCTGCAACGCGCACTGCTCCTCGCGAAAGAAAACCGCCTTCGACTGGCCCGCGCGCTTGCCTTTGAACTCGTGGCTTTGTTGACACGCCCCAGTGGGCGATGCCCAAACGCTTTCTCGTCCTCGACATTCTAAGTTCGTAAAAATACCGCATCCAAACTGCTGGAAGGAACGTAACTGTTATCAGCAACCGCTGACCTACTCAGTTCAACTTGACTTAAAATGCTCAACAATTTCTTACAAACACAGGCTGCGCTTTTTGCGTCGGGCGCCATGACTTCGCAGGAGCGCGAGCAGTTTGAACTGCTTCTCGAGTTTCACCATGAACTCCGCGAGTTCGTTATTGGATTAGCCGAGGTCGGAACTGCTATGTGTTTTGCTGACCACCGCCCGGGTGGTCCTGCGCCTTCGCCGCAACTCAAAGCGCGTATCGCCAGCCTCATTGCAACTAGGCCACAGCGCGTGACTCCGGAGGGGATCGTCGTGTCCGGGCCGGATCGCCTTGTCCAATGGGTCAATCCCGCCTTCAGCGAGATGTGCGGATATTCCCTCGAAGATCTTCGTGGAAAAAATCTCGGGCCAATCCTGCAGGGCCACAAGACTGACTGGGAGGCGGCAGATCGGCTGCGTCGAGCTGTGCATGAACTCGTCCCCTGCACAGAGACGATCCTCAACTACCACAAGAACGGAACACCCTATCTGGTCGAGATCGCGATCACCCCGATACTGGACGATGCGGGCCAGCCACTTTGGTTCGTTGCACGCGAACGCGAGTTGACCGACCGAATCGCAGCGTAGCGTGTTTGCGATGTTGCGCGTTACTTAGATTTTCCGGCTGAGGATTTCTTTCAGCCTCAGCATCCCCCGGCGAATCCTCGCCTTCACCGTTCCGAGGGGCTCATTCAATCGCTCTGCTATCTCCGTCTGCGTGAGCGAGGAAAAGAATGCGAGTTCGATGGCTTCACGCTGGTCATTGGAGAGCTTTTGAACTGCATCGCGCACGAGCTTCCCCGTTTCCAAACCCGATGCCGCATCAAAGGAACTGCGCTCATCAAACTGCTCGAACGTCTCCGCCTCACGCTGCAGCTCGTCCTGCAAGCGTCCGCGGCGCTGCATGGAACGCAGTCGGTCAATCGCCTTGTTGCGTGTGAGTGTGATGGCCCAAGTCATCGGCTTGCCGAGCGCAGGATTATAGAGCGGAGCCTTTTCCCATATCTGGATAAATACATCCTGAATCACATCCTCCGTGGCTTCCTGATTGTTCAGGACGCGGTAGGCCGTGGAAAATAAAACACCGGAGAACCGATCATAGAGTTCCTCGAAAGCGTTGCTATCACCTTTGGCAACGCGTCGCAAAAGCTCGATCTCAGCGTCGAGTTGTTGAGCGGTGTCGGTTTCCATTTCCGATGAAACATGACGGCGGCAGGACGTTTCGACAACCGAAACAGCATTTTTGAGGCATCCGTATCGCTGCCACAGACGAATAAATACAGCATCGTGCTGATAAGGCACCTCCACTTCCCAGCGCTGTCCATCACTCAAAACAACAAAAAATAATATGAAATCCGCTCAACTCAAACTCCTCAGCAACCTTTGCTTCATCCTCGGCTTTGCATCAATCTTCGGCTCCATCGCCATCTGGTTTCTGACCGGCGGCACAGCCGCAGATTCACAGGCACATGCCGAACGCTTTGGTATCTTCGTCGGACTGTGGGCGCCGACGTTTTTCATCCTATCGAACCGCTTCGACCGCTACGCCGAAAAAAAGCCTGATCCCCTTCGTTAGAATATAGCGACAACGTTTGCTCGATGGATGACGACCAAGCATTACCTGCCCGCGTCTGGCTGATCACGGGTTGCTCCAGCGGCTTCGGAGCCGCGCTTGCCGCTCATGTGCTCGCCCGCGGGCAGCGCGTCATCGCAACCGCGCGAAACATAACCACTCTCGACGAACTCGTCGCTCGACACCCGGAGAATTGTCGCGCACTCGCGCTCGACGTCACGGACTCAGCGCAGGTGAAGGATGTAATCGCGCAGGCGGTTAAAGAGTTCGGGCAGCTCGATGTCATCGTGAACAACGCAGGATATGGGCTCATCGGTGCATTCGAGGAACTCGGCTCAGAGCAGATTGCCCGCAACTTCAATACGAACTTCTTCGGCTCTCTGGAAGTCATCCGTGCTGCGCTGCCCACCCTGCGCGCACAGGGCAGTGGTCACATCGTGAACATTTCCGCCGCTGCGGTCATTTCAAACTACGCTGGCTTTTCGATCTACGGCGCGACGAAGTGGGCGTTGGAAGGCGTGTCGGAATCGCTCGCTGCGGAACTCAAACCGCTCGGGATCAAAGTGACCATCGTGCAGCCGGGCCCATTCCGAACAGACTTCATCGCGCGCTCACTCGATCGCGCAGAGAACCACGTCGCCGACTACGATCGCACGAGCGGAAAGTTCCTGCGTTTCCTCGAAACGATGGCGGGCAGGCAGCCCGGCGATCCTGCGAGGGCAGCGGAAGCCATCATCGCCGCCGTGGAATCCAACACGCCGCCGTTGCGCCTCGTGCTCGGCAAATACGCGAACGACAAGATGCGCAAGAAACTGGCCGACGCCGAGCGGGAACGCGCCGCGTGGGAACATGTCTCACTGCCGACGGACTTCACTTCTACTCTATGAACACCGGCCTTCACGACACCGAGATTTACTCCAAATTGGATGATGAACGCGGGGGCATGGCGTGGGGTTCCTTCATCGGTGACGCGCTCGCGATGCCCGTGCATTGGTATTACGACCGCAGCGCGCTGAAGCGGGATTACGGGGTCGTGAATGAATACGTGGTGCCGCGGAGTCCGCATCACGACAGCATCCTCTGGCGCTCGCAATACACCCCGCTCAACGAATGCGGCGACATCCTGCACGATCAGGCGAAATACTGGGGTCAGCGCGGCATTCACTACCATCAGTTCCTGCAAGCCGGAGAGAACACACTCAACCTCCAGCTCGCGAAAGTGCTGTCTGATTCGCTCATCGCGAAGGGCCGCTACGATGGCGATGATTACCTCGCGCGCTACATCGCTTTCATGCTCACGCCCCGCCAGCACCACGACACCTACGTGGAGGAGTATCACCGGAAATTTTTCACCGCCTACGCCCGCGGCACCGCACCGCGAAAGTGCGCCGGCAGCGACATCCACATCGGCGGTCTCGCGCATATGGGCATCCTGTGTGCATTCCTCGCGCTCGAACCGAAAGCCGCGCGTGCCGCAGTGCGCGAACACATCGCGCTCACTCATCGCAGCGACGAAGTCCTCGCAGCCGGCGACGCCCTCGCGCGAATCCTATGTGACACCGCCGGCGGCGTGAATCTTCGCGAAGCCATTTTTCAGCACGGTGCGGATTGGTTCTCCAAGCGCAATGCCGAGCAGTGGTCGCGCGAGCCCGATGAACTCGTCGTCGGCCAACGCGTGAGCCACGCGTGCTACATCGCCGATGCCTTTCCGGCGTCACTCTACCTCGCGTGGAAATATGCCGATGATTTTGAAGCGGGAGTCATCGCGAATGCCAACGTCGGTGGGGACAACTGCCACCGTGGCGCCGTCGTCGGCGCGCTGCTTGGAGCCGCTTCCGGCACGGCCCGGATGCCGGTGCGGTTCGTTGGAGGAATCCACGACGCGGCATGCTTGCGCGCGAAGATCGATTCACTGCTCGCGATCCGCACCGCACCACCCGATAAAACCCGTACAGTCGGATTCCTGATCGAACAAGCGTCCGCATGATCCACGTCCTCGAATCCTCACAAATCATCCACGCCACCATCGAGCGTGCGTGGGACTTCTTTTCCGATCCGCGCAACCTCGCGAAAATCACACCACCGGAGCTGGATTTCACGATCCTCACTGCACTGCCGGCGCGGGTCCATCCAGGCATGATGATCGAATACCGCGTGCGTCCGCTGCTCGGCATCCCGGTCCGATGGCTCACGGAAATCACACACGTCGAGCCGGGGAAATTCTTCGTCGATGAACAGCGCATCGGCCCCTACCGCATCTGGCACCACGAACATCGTTTCAAAGAACTCGATGGCGGCCGCATCGAAATGACGGACCGGGTCACCTACGTGCTGCCTTTCAGTCCGTTGAGCGATGTGATCCATCCATTCCTCGTGAAGCCGCAACTCGCGAAGATCTTCGCTTTCCGAGAGAAAGCCGTGAGCGAGATATTCCGATGAGCGCGCGAATCCTTCATCGTCTTCCCAGCCGCTCCTCGGTTCCTCTTATCCTGCCCATCGTTCTTCCCGTCGCTGCGGCTTTGCTTTTCGTTCGCCTGCACGCGCCGCGCAACAGCAGGTGAAACGAGCAAAACTGAAAATCCATGCCCATTGCCATCCATTGGTTCCGCCGCGATTTGCGCATCGCAGACAACACAGCACTGAACGCCGCCGCCAACGATCAGGTGATCCCAGTATTCGTCCTCAGCAAATGGGAGCGCGATCATCATTGGTGCGGTGCGGTGCGGCAGGAATTTCTGTGTGGATGCCTCGCATCGCTGGCAAAAAATCTGGAAGCCAAAGGCGGGCGCCTGATCTTTCGCGAAGGCCCTGCCGATGCCGCGCTCGAAAAACTGATTCGCGAGACGGGCGCGTCAGAGATCTACTTTGCGCGCGATCCCGATCCACATGGCCGCGCGATGGAGGCGCGGGTCGCGGCGATGGCAGAGCAACTCGGCGTAACGGTGCATCCTCACCAGGACCACGCGCTGCACGAGCGCGACGAGGTGCTCACCGGCAGCGGCACGCCTTACCGTGTCTTCACGCCGTATGCGCGGGCGTGGCTGAAGCTCAATAAACCAGCGCCCGGCCGCACGCTTTCACGGCTTTCCACCCCGCAAAATATCGCGAGTCTGGAATTGCCGACACTTGCGCACTGGGGACTCACTTCGGATGCGAAAATCATTGAACCGGGCGAAGCGGCTGCGCGCAAGCGGTTCGGGCGTTTCCTCGACGGACCAGTCTTTGAATACGGGACTCTGAGGGATATCCCGTCGCTGGAAATTACATCACGCCTCTCGCAGGACTTGCGCTGGGGCCTGCTCTCAATCCGCGAAATCCACGCACGCTGCGCAGAACTTGCCGTGAATGGCACCGCCGCTCAGCGCAAGAGCATCGCCATCTGGATCAATGAACTCATCTGGCGTGAATTCTATTTTCACGTCCTATGGCACACGCCCGAAGTGCTCGAACACGAATTCCAGCCAGAGACTCGCACGCTGAAGTGGCGCGACCATTGGCGGCCCGAGGAACGCGCAGGCGGCGATAAATTTCAACGCTGGTGCGCAGGGCAGACGGGATTCCCGATCGTGGATGCGGGAATGCGCCAACTCGCGGCAACGGGCTTCATGCACAATCGCGTGCGGATGATCGTGGCGATGTTTCTTACGAAGGATCTGCACGTTTGGTGGATGCACGGCGAAAGCTGGTTCATGCGGCGACTCGTGGATGGCGAAATCGCAAGCAACAACGGCGGCTGGCAATGGAGCGCGAGCACCGGCACAGATGCTGCGCCCTATTTCAGAATCCAAAATCCATGGTCTCAAGCGCGGCGCTTTGACCCCGATGGAAACTACATCCGGCGCTGGGTGCCAGAATTGCGCGATGTGTCCGGTGCACACCTCTGCACCCCGCCCGCTCCCGGTCTTCCTATCGCAAAAGACTACCCGCTGCCGATGGTGGATCACGCCGTGGAGAGGGATGAGGCATTGGAGATGTTTCGCCGTAAATAAGAGCCGACGGAATGCATCCGTTCTGCCCGTCATACGTATACTAAACGGATCATGCACCTCGTAAATTTTGAAATGGAGAGCCGCTTTTGCCTACTACGTTCCAAAGTGGACACCCGCTTTTATGAGCCGCAACGAGGTGATGATACGCATTTTAAAGAATCATGAATAAGCCATTCACCAAATTCCTGTTCGCCGCGCTGGCGTGCTTCTTCAGCGCCTGCGCATCACCAAAATTCTGCACGCGCGAGATTCGAACATCGGATGCCACTGCAATGGAATTGCTCGCCGCATCGCAGCGCGCGCATGGGAAAAAGACATTCGCAAAAGTCCACGACGTAAGCGTGCGCTACGATGGGCGTTGGGCCTCGATCGGCCCACGCTTTCAGCCGGTGCTTGCGGATACATCTTTCCGGCGCGGCTCCGAAGAGCGACTGCTGGTCGGGCAGTGTATCATCGCGCAGGAGCACACAGGCCCCTCGGGAGAGAAGTTCGTCATTCGCACGCCGCGAAAAGTCACGGTCGGCTACAACGGATCACTTTCCACCAATGACGAAACCAGACGCGCCGCCGCACTCGTCGCCGACACCTATACGATGTTTCTGCTCGGGCCATTCTACTTCGACCGACAGGGCGTCGTGCTCGCGCCGAATGGAGAGGCGGTCGTGGACAACGCGCTGTGCGACCAAGTGCTCGCGGTGCTGCGCCCCGGGTTTGGATTTGCGAAGGAAGATCGCGTAATTCTTTTCATAGACCGCTCCACCAAACAACTCCGGCGCGTGCGCATGACGTTGAACGGCCTCGAAAGCACGCGCGGCGCGGAAGTGGATGTGACCTTCCGCGACTTCCGCAGGATCGACGGCATCCTCTGGCCGACCGATTTCGACGAGCGAATCCGCGTGCCGTTCGACCTGCACGCGCATCACTGGAAGCTGATCAGTCTCGACACCAATCGCGGCTTCCGTGCGTCGGATTTTGCGGTCTCCGGTTTTAAAAACCGCGCTGTCCGCATCCTTAGGCCTCTCGTCGAGGCTTGCGAGTTTCAGTGAATGAGCGAGCACGCGTGGCAGGCGAAGCCCGCACCGAACGACACAAGCCACAGGCGATCCGGTGTGCTGCCGTTTGCAGACAGCGCGCGCTCGGCGGCGAAGAGCACGGACGGGCTGCTCATATTGCCGCACGCACGGAGCACTTCATCCGCCTCGGTGAGCGCGTGGCCGGGCAACCGCGCACGAATCGCTGCCAGCACGTCGCGTCCTCCCGCATGGCTGATGATCGTTGGCGCGGCGTGTCCGTTTGCGCCGGGATAAAGACTCGCCACCGCATGCGCCGCGACTTCTGGCACTGCGCGATGGAGCTGGTTACAAAGCTTCCCACCGCGATTGACGAACCGGATTTTTTCCCGCTCTGCAGGCAAATGCAGCGAGCGGAAATCGCCGAAGTGCCATGTTCCATCGGCGTTACCATCGAGCACGACTGCAGCCGCGCCATCGCCGAAAAGACACAGGCTGATGAGCACACCGGGATCGTCGTCCACGTAGAATGCGGCGGAGCAAATTTCCACGGCGACGACCGCCACTCGATGGCCGGGGTGCGCCGCGAGATAATGACTCGCAGCGCGCAGTGTGGGAATCGCAGCACCGCAACCAGCGCCCGTGACATCCATGAGATACGCGGCGGGAGAAAGCCTGGCGGACTCCGCGATATGGCTGCTCAGACCAGGGCAGAGGTAGCCCGTGCATGTGCAGACAAAGAGCGCATCCACCGCGCCGACATCCGCCTTCACCATCGCTGCGTTGAGTGCGCGTGCTCCTAGTTGCGCTGCTTCGCACTCGAAGGTCTCGTTCAAATCCTGCGCACTGCGGTCAAAAATATCGCCCAGCGTGTTCGCGGCAAAATGTCGCTTTTCGATCCCTCCATCGCCAAGCAACACTCGCTCCATAATGTCGCGCGACCGCGGCTTTAGTCCGCGCACAAAACGCGCGTCGCGCAAAGACTCCCAGCATTCCCTCTGTGTCCATGAGCGTTCAGGAAGTGCTGTGGCGATGCTGGCAAGTGTCATGTATTGGAGAGTCTGTTAACATTTCGCCGTGGCGTTGCGCGAACAATCTCCGGTGGTTTGTTTTTCGAGTCATCGGACTTTTCGATAGAGCGTTTCAAAACGGACGACCCCGAGAGAGAGCAGGATCGCAGCGAATTTTCGTCCGAGCCGATGCAGCAGGAGCGATTGCAGCATACGCGCCCATCCGAGCCTGTCCGCAAACAGCCGGCGATGCGCGAGTTTGATTTCCGCCGCAGCTTCGTTCCACTCGATTGCACCGGCGCTCCATCGGACGAGTGGCTCCGCCGAAACGAGCGCGCTTTGAAATGCCATGGTCATGCCGTTGCCGGTAAAGGGCGGAATCATCACAGCGGAATCACCGATGGTGACGCGCCCATCGTCGCTCTCGCGCTGCCAGCCGAGCGAAAAATGACTGACTCCTTTCAACGATCCCTCGACGGGCCGCGCATCACTCAAGCGCTCTGCGAGAAGTGCGAGGCCCGCGTCGCGTGTCGCCGCGATGAGCGCGTGCCCGCCGCTCACGGCATCGCGGCGACGGAAAAGCCCGCACGCATTCACGCGATCATTTTCCACGCGTGTAAGGCCGATATAACCGCCGTCGTTGAGATGAATTTCTAAATCCGCTCCGAGCGCGAGGCCGTCGAAATGCGCCTTCAGACCGAGCCACTCAGACTCCCCTTTCATGCGGCCCGCCGCCCACACAACGCCTTCGTCGTCGCCCTCGAATCGCTCACCGCAGCGCAGTTCTCCTCCGAGTTTGGTAAATCTTTCAGCAAGCGCGGCATCGAGAAAGTAGCGGCTCAGTCCGTAGGCGGGCGCGGACAGCGGGCGCGATAACATGGGTCGCTCACCATCAAACCAGACTGTTGTGGTGTGCCGTCTTGCGCTGCTGAAAAGGTCACGGATGCCGAGAGCGTCGAGTTCTGTTTCGGTAATGCCGGAGATGAATTCTCCGCACACACGATAGCGTGGATAACTGGCGGCCTCAATTAGTCTCACCTGCACACCGCGCAGTTGCAATGCTATGCCGAGTGAGAGACCCGCAAGACCGCCACCTGCGATGGTAATCGCGCGAGTCATGGCTTTTGCGCAACCAGTCGATAAGCGCCGAGAAACGTCGTGGCCGTTTTTAATTTCCACCCGTCGAGTCCGAGCGCTTGGGGCAATTCATCGCTGAGGAAACCTGCACGAATACTTAGGGAAACGCTGATTTAATCGCGTAGTGCTGCAGAAAAAGCGAGTCATTGGAGGGCGAGTTTGGTAGAGAGGGATGCATGAAACACCAAATGAGTTTCGCGCAGGGAGAGTATGCTGGGAAAAAGAAGGTGACGAGGCGGGAGAGGTTTCTTGGGGAGATGGAGCG